>JBEVOM010000058.1:0-16635 GCA_040507575.1 Ilumatobacteraceae bacterium | reverse complement strand
GTGAGCCACGGCAGGTATGAACACGGAGTGTTGCGCAGCAACAGAGTCGGGCTTCGGGCCCGGCACGAGGCGGACGTTCCCATCCTGCAATCCGAGCTGTATGACGATGTGGCCGTCCGGTCGTGTGCCGATTCTCGCCCCTGGCGTCCGATCGCCCCCGGCTCCGCGGCTTCGCCGTACGCGGTTGCCGAGCCCAGCGAGGACGCCGCCTGCTTCTCGGTGGTCGATCTGTCGAGTGATGAACTGGCCGGCGAGACCCTGCTATGGGGCATCGACACCCACAACCGGACCGCGCACGTCGGGATCTCGCTGCGACCGGCGTTCCGCAACCGAGGGCTCGGCACCGACGTTCTCCGCGTGCTGTGCGGCTACGGGTTCGCCGTACGCGGACTCCACCGCCTGCAGCTCGAGACCCTCGCCGACAACACGGCGATGATCCAGGCGGCCACCCGCGTCGGCTTCACCCAGGAAGGCGCCCTGCGCCGCTCGGCTTGGGCCAATGGAGGATTCGCCGACGAAGTCATTCTTGGGTTGCTCGCGGCCGAGTGGAACGCGGCGGCCGACCACGGAAGGGCGTAGTCCAGCCGAGGACGCAGCCGAGCTGCCCGAGTCAGGTTCGTCTTGGCCGGTGCAAGGTCGCCTGTCGCCGGCTCAGAACTCGCGCGCGCACCAGCGCGCGATGGTCGTCTGCCAGGAGTCGGCGTGAAGCTCCCCCCACTGCACCTTCGTGCACCAACCGGCGCACGCATATCGACGGTGATGGCGCGACCCCTCGGAGCCGCGCCGCCACGGGCGGACGACGCACCGGTGTTTGCTCGAATCGTCCGGAGTCAACTTCAAGGCGGAACGGAACGCGCTCTGCCGGGAGCATCCGACAACTGCTGTCAGTACTGCCGCCCTGCTGCGTCCAGTAACGCCGGGAGCCCGCCACGCGCTCTGCTAGAGACTCGGTCCGTGGCCGACGACTACGACGACAGGGCTGAGTACAGCGAGGACACCCTCTCCCGCTGGTGGTGGGAGCGGAGATGGAGTGACGGTCCCGGCCTGTGTTGGGTTGGTCTGAACCCGAGCACTGGCGACACCACTGGCCGGCCCCGGCCGACGCTGCGCAAGGTCGTCGCCCTCGCGAAGGCACACCACCTGAATGCCGTCACCGTGGTCAACCTGTTCTCGTGGCGAGCCACGAAACCGGCCGATCTCAAGCGAGCAGCTGCAAGCCACGACATCGTCGGCGGACGAACCGACGGCGTCATCGCGGAGGTCAGCGGCCGATCGCCAGTCACCTTGGCGGCCTGGGGGTCACACGGCTCGCTCCGCGGTCGCAGCGCAGCCGTCGTCCCGCTGTTGAGCCAGCCGATGTGTCTCGGCACGACGGCCAGCGGTCAACCGCGCCATCCGCTTTACGTCCGTGCCGGGACCGACCTCCTGCCTTACGCCGACGGACGAGCCCGAACAAGCCGGCGACGTCGACCCGATCACGGCGCCCGGTAACGCCGGCTCAAGCAGCTGGGACGTACAGCTGGCTTGATCGGGGCAGATCGTCACGGTGACGGCATCCCCGTAGCGTTGCGCCAACTTGTCGGCCAGCGCTTCCTGGCCGGGCCAGAGGTTGACCTCGACGCCGTGCATGCCCAGGCCGACAGACGCGGCCTGCACCGGCATGAGCTCGCTGACGAGGCTGGCATACAGGGCGCGAGCGACGTCGTCGGACAGGGCGGCCTGGCACACGATCAGCTCATCGGGCAGCGTCACGATCTCGTCGAGCGCCTCGCGGTGTTGGTCAACGTCGGTCGTGAACGCCACGAACACCGATGCGTCGTCTCCGGCGTGCCGGATCAACCCATAGGTACCGAACTCGTCGCGATGCTGGCCGCCGTACGCGAGAACCTGGCCGAGCATCGGCTCGAGCCGGGTGGCTTCAGCAACTGGTGTGGCGCCTTCGATCGATTCTGAGTCTGGGCACGGCTCGGTCAAGTGGATCGGCACGATGGACGCGACGAGCGCCTCGTTGGCGGTGATGGGCACATCACCGTCGTCCCGGGCAATACCGCCCCGCTAGCCGGCGGTGCCGTCGTCGCCGTGGCTGGCGGGGGGAACGTTGTTGTGGTGGTCCCATCCGAGGCGATGCTCGTGGTGGTTGCGAGCGCTGGCGCCATGGAGGGCGGTGCGCCGTTCGATGGCTCCGAGCCGCACGACCATGCCAGCACCATCACGGCCAACCCAGCGACGGCAGTCGGGACCTGGTCGAGTAAGCGACGTAGACACCGGCTCGATCGGAATGGCACCTCGTCGACGGTGACGCAACCACCACCGAGTGGCAATGGGGCCTCGCCACCATCGGGGCGCGCTTTGCCGCGCGGGCAGCGCCGCTCGTGCGCGTTCGGCGACCAAGCACACCTGCGGGCATAACGTCGCTCCTGCGTGTCTTGAACGGCCGGGAACTCACGCCGGGTCCGGCCGTACGGAGCGTCGCAGTTGCGGCTTGGGGAGCGAGGTGCCGACGGTCGCCCCGGCGGACGATCATCGGACTGGTGAGCAGCTCGCTCGCTCACGAGGACGACTCCGCCGAACCCGGACCTCAAGGGGGTCCTGGAGTCGTAGGGCGATCGGGGCAGCCCCTACACGGTCAGTCGTGGGCTGGCAGGAGGCCGCGTTCCAGCATGCGGTCGGCTGCGGCGAGTGCGTCCGCGACGAACCTCTGCGTGAGGGCTGTGTACTTGCGGACGTCCGGGGCCGACCAGCCCCCGAGGACTTCCGAGATCATCCGGTCACCGAGGGCATACACACTCAGGGCCGCGGTTTCCCCGGACGGTGTCAGGCGGACCAAGGTTGCACGGCGGTCGGTCGGGTCGACGGTCCGCTCGACCAGGCCGTCGTCCTCGAGCCGGCGAAGGATCTTGCTGACGTGCGATGCCCCGGTGTTCAGCGCCTCCGCCAGGGAGGTGGGACGCATCGAGCCCCACGCGAGGAGATGGCGAAGGGTCTGGTGCGACGGCTGATCCAGTGATTCCCCGGTCTTGGCGAGGATCTGCCCCTGGAGGGCCGGTGACTCCCACAGGAGGATCAGCGCACTGAGGTTGGCCAACAGCTCCGACCGGTAGGGGAAGTCGCTGGGCCGTCGAGCGCGCGTCGCGACATCGATGCGGTGCTTCTCCACGTCCACGACCTTAGTTCACCCCAGGACAATAAGTACTGTCCTGATGGACAGTACCTGGTCTAGGCTCTCCTGCGACGGAGTTGCTGCGGGACGGTCACTGGAGGTCAACCCACCACCGACTGCTCGCAGGCCCGGACAGCACCACGATGCAGAGGAGAACACTCATGGCGCCACTACCCACCCCCATCGCCGACTACGTGGAAGCCAACGCACGGCTCGACGTCGACGGCATGCTCAAGCCGTTCGCAGCTGACGCCGTCGTTCGTGACAACGGCGGCGTTCATCAGCGTCACGCCGAGATCAGGTCGTTGCTCGAGGAAGCGGTGATCCCCGTGAAGGCGATCTTCACACCCGACACCGTCCAGCACGACAACGGCCAAGTCGTCGTCGAAGGCCCCGCCCACGGCGACTTCCCCGGCAGCCCGATCCGCTTCACCTACCGCTTCACGCTCGAGAACGACGCCATCACAGCACTCGAGATCACAGTATGAGCGTCACAGCCGACCCGACCGAGTTCGCCGGCAAACGGGTCCTCGTCAGCGGCGGCACTAAAGGGGCGGGCCGCGCCACCGTCGAGCGCTTCCTGGCCGGCGGCGCCCGGGTGATCACCGCCGCCCGTGAAACGCCGAAGCCCGTCGACGGCGTCGAGTTCGTCCAAGCGGACCTGACGACCGCCGAAGGCGGGGAGATCCTGGCCGAGGCGGCGCTCGAACGTCTGGGCGGCGTCGACATCCTCGCCCATGTGATCGGCGGTTCGTCCACGCCGGGCGGCGGCTTCGTCGCCCTGACCGATGATCACTGGCTCGCCGAACTGAACCTGAACCTGCTGGCCACGGTCCGCCTCGATCGCCTCCTGGTTCCTCAGATGATCGAGCGGGGCACCGGCGCAGTGGTGCACGTCACCTCCATCCAGTCGGTTCTGCCACTTCCCGAGGCGACCACTGCCTACGCCAGCGCCAAGGCCGCGCTCAGGACCTACAGCAAGTCCCTCTCCAAGGAGCTGGGCCCGAAGGGCGTGCGGGTCAATGTCGTCTCGCCCGGCTGGATCATGACCGAGTCTTCCGTCGACCTGCTCAAGCGTCTGCAAGCCGCCAACGGCGGCACCATCGAAGAAGCACGACAAGTCGTCCTCGACGGCCTCGGCGGAATCCCGATCGGGCGTCCCGCCGACCCCCACGAGGTCGCCGACCTCATCGCCTACCTAGCTTCAGATCGCGCCGCCGCGATCCACGGCGCCGAGTTCGTCATCGACGGCGGGACCGTCCCAACCGTGTGACGGCCAAGGGCTTGCCAACGTCTCCCGTGAGCCGGCGTGGGCAACGCGGCTCGGGCGCCGGAGTGTCCAGTTGCGTTTCGCGCACGCCGACACCCACCCACCGGAGCCCCGCAACCGGCAGGCCTCAACACCCGGTCGCAAGGCCCGGAGCCGCCCGTGTGTGATACAGCGCCGATCACGACGCCCTGGGTGCTGGCCGAAGGTGTCCTCTAACGCCGGGTCCTCCGACGGACCCAACGTCGGCCCTGCCCGGCTCGAGTCCGTCGACACCGCTGCGCTCCTCCTCAATCCGCCAACAGCGCTCGGCAGCACGAGGAATTGACCCGAGCATTGTCAGGGGAACTCCGGCTCGTCGACGCCGTCCCGTCGAGGACGACGTGACCGGGTTGCGGTGCGTCACGACGACGCGCCTGCTCGGTTGAAACGGCGCGAGTTCGACGTCCACTCGGTTGGTGGCCGTCAGCTTCCGTTGGCGATGAAGTGTTCGATCTCGTTGATGAACTGGGCGAAGGCGGCGTCGCGCTGGAGCAGGATGTGGTTGCGGCTGTTGAGGGCGACGAACCGTGCGCCGGGGATGAGCCCGGCGAGGTGGCGGCCTTCTTCGAAGGGGACGCCTCGGTCCCCGACGGCGTGCAGGATCAGGGTGGGCACCGAAACCTGGCGTGCCAGCTCGCTGACGTCGAGCCCGTGGAATGCGGCTTCGAGCAGTGGGGCGTTGGTGCTGTCGGTCGTGAGTTGGAGTTGGTCGTTGAACCAGGCGATCTCGTCCGACTGGGCGTCGGGCACGAACTGTCGGGCGAATGTCTCGCGGAACGTTGCGTTGCGTGTGCCCCAACCGAGGCGGGCGATGCCGACCTGGAGCGCCGCTTCCTCGATCTGCACGGGGTCGCCGCGGCGAGCCATCCCGCGGGCGTAGGTGCCGTAGAGGACGAGGTGGGAAACGCGCTCGGGGTAGCGGACGGCGAACCCGATCGCGACTGGTCCGCCTTGGGAGATGCCGAGGAGCGAGACGCGTTCCTCGCCGACGGCATCGACGACGCGACGGAGATCATCGACCCACATGTCGAGATCAGCGAGGTCGCGACCGGTGAGGTCACGGTCGGACAGCCCACAGCCGGGCGGGTCGTACCGCACGTAGTGGTAGCGGCGGCTGAGCGCTCGAATCCAGTGACCCCAGATCGGGCTGGCGTCGGTGTCCTTGTCGACCTGCGTGAGCCAGGTGGCGGTTTTGACGAGGCACGGCCCGGATCCGGTCTCCGCGACCGCCAGTGAGGCGCCGGCGCTTTGGACGAAGCGAATACGAGCGCCTTGCCCCGTCCCAAGCTCCGCGCTGGCCGGATGGTCGCTGCGCACAGGCGCGGTGGCCTCGGCTCCCTTTTCGTGGCTGCTGACCTCGCTGACGAACCGGTAGCCGATTCCGCGCACGGTGCGGATGACATGCTGCAGCTCGCCGCTGTCGCCGACGGCTTGCCGTGCGGTCTTGATCCGGCTGGTCAGCGCTGACTCCGACACGAAGCGATCACCCCAGACGGTGTCGAGCAGTTCGGTCTTCGGGACGACGCGGTCACGGTTGTCGACGAGGTAGAGAAGGACGTCGAACACCTGTTGTTCCAAGTGGATGGGGCCGTCGGCATCCCGCAGCTCTCGCGTCGCGCGTGCGAGCTCGAAGTCGCCGAACCGCAACACATCACTCACACCGCGAGTTTTCCACGTGCGACGTCACGCGGGGCTCACGGCGGGGACGCGTCGTGATCGCAGAGCGATCTCCTCGTCGCGCATCGCGTGCGACAGCCGCAAGTGCAGGGCGGGGAGCGAGTCGAGATCCCAGTCGTAGCTGGCGATCTGGTCGAGCACGTCGAACAACGACGTGGAGAGTCGATCCCGCAGACGCTCGTATCGGGGCAGGTCCTCGTCGGCGACGGCGTCGACAAGGATCTCCGCATCGCGGAACGCGTCTGAGATGCCGTGGGCGGCGAACGGGTCCTTGAAGTAGCCGGCGTCGCCGACGAGCGCCCAGCCGAGCCCGTAGGGCTTGCGGAACCTGCCGGGCATCCCCGGCCAGCTGCGGAGTGGACCGGCGGGGGTGGCGGCATCGACGGCGTCAGCGATCCCGGGGTCGAGCGCCCGCAGGACTGACGCCATCGCCGCGCCCGGATCGTGGCGCCCCCACGTGCGGAACTGCGCCGGCGGCATCGCAGCGAACACGCACCAACCGCCACCGTTGGTCGGGATCACCCCCGCGCCGCGCTCGGGGCCGTATAGCCACGTGTAGGCGTTGCGCGGGAGCTCGGCGTCGGTGATGTGTCGCAAGATGAACGCGGATGCATGAGCACCCTGACGCGTCACAGGTGCGGCCACCAGCCGGGCAACCGTCGACTGCAAACCATCGGCACCGACGAGCAGATCGGTGGCGACCCGTCGAGTCGTGCCTACACCGTCGTCGAGGAGCACGCCCCGCACATGGCCATCTTCGTCTCGTTCGATGTCGCGCAGCCGCGTCTGGTGACGCACGGTTGCGCCCGACTCGCGAGCGGCGTCGACCAGCAACCGGTCGAGCAGGGTGCGACGCGGGGCAGCGAGCCCGGGCACCGAGTCGGTGGCCGGCACATCGAGGGTGAGCACCTCGTCGCCATAGTGGAACGCGGCGGTGGTGATCACCGGCGTGCCCCCAGCCCACACGCGCTCGAGCAGACCCCATTCGTCGAGGCGGGTGACGGCGCCACGCATCAGCGCGTGCGAAGACAGCGTGTCGCTGCCCTCGGTGCTGCGATCGACGACGAGCACGCGCAACCCTCGACGGGCAAGGAGCATCGCGGTGGCGGCGCCAGCGGCGCGGGCGCCGACGACCACCGCGTCGTAGCGCACGGTGAGGCATCGGAGGGGAGTCGTGGCGTCGTCGAACATGTCTCCACCGTCGACGACGCACCCGAGTGGTGCTTGGAGTGCGAGTGGAGATCGGCTTGCCGTTCCTCCACGGACGCTCCAGCTGCGCTCCAAGCAACCGGAACCCGATCGGACGAACCTCAGTCAGGTCGAACCTGACAGAACCTGAGGAGCATCATCATGACCACCACCGAATCCCCCACCGTCGACAACGGCGTCAACGTGCCCGCGCTGCTCGAGGCCCGCGAGGCCATGACCGCCATGCCCGCCGCCGCCCAGTTCACCTGGAAGGCCACGAATCACTGGATGCGTGGCACACACAGCCGCACGTCGATCGACACCTTCTTCGGTGTCGGTGCTGATCAGTCGCACCACACGACCTTCACGCTGGACACCGACCACCCGGCGATCTTCGCCGCCGAGGACCACGGCGTCACCCCCGTCGAGATGGTGATGGCGGGGCTCGCCGGCTGCCTCACCGCCGGCGTCGCGTCCGTCGCTCAGAACCGTGGTGTGCAATTGCGGTCGGTGACTGCGACGTTGTCGGGCGACATGGACCTGGCCGGCATCCTCGGCATCGATCCCGACGTGCGCAACGGCTTCAACCGCATCACCGTGACCTACCACATCGATGCTGACGCATCCCGTGAGGAGATCGAGGGCATCGTTGCACAGTCACAGAAGCGGTCCGCCGTCTTCGACGTGATCACCAACCCGACGAACGTCCGCGTCAGCGTCGCCTGACGAACCGGTCTCGCCGAGAAGACGGACCAACCCCCATGAACACCACCGCGGCCGTCGTGATCGGCGCCGGACCGGCAGGGCTGGCAATGAGCCGGTGCCTCACCGAGCACAACATCGAACATGTCGTTCTCGAACGAAGCGCCGTCGGCAACTCGTGGCGGAGCGAGCGCTGGGACTCGCTCCGCCTCCTCACCCCGAACTGGATGACCCGTCTACCCGGGTACGGGTATCACGGTCCCGATCCCGACGGCTATATGACGGCGGCCGAAGTGGTCGAGCTCCTCGACGAGTACGCCACCCAAACGGCTGCCGCCGTGCTCACCGGCTCACCGGTCGAGCGTGTCACGACGGCCCACGACGGAAGCTTCGTCGCCGCCACCGGCAACGGATCGTGGCGGTGTCGCGCCGTCGTCGTCGCCACCGGAGCATGCAGTACGCCAATGGTCCCGAGCATCGCCAGCGAACTCCCGGGCCACCTTCGGCAGCTCTCGCCGATCCACTACCGACGTCCCGACGACGCCCCCGGCCCACACGTGCTCGTCGTCGGTGCGTCAGCCTCCGGGCTGCAGCTCGCCGAGGAGCTCACGATCACCGGACGACAAGTCACGCTGGCCGTCGGCGCCCATACCCGGCTGCCGCGGACCTACCGCGGGGCTGACATCCATCACTGGATGAACGCAGCAGGAGTACTCGACACCCGATACGACGAAGTGGGCGACATCGACAAAGCGCGACGGATGCCCTCGCTGCAGCTGATCGGCTCACCCGAACGGCGCACACTCGACCTCAACGCGCTCACATCGCGCGGCGTCGAGCTCGTCGGCCGACTGGTCGGAACATCGGACGGACGGCTGCAGTTCTCGGGATCACTCTCCAACCTGTGCGCCGACGCCGACCTCAAGATGAACCGGCTGCTCGACCAGATCGACGAACTTGCCAACACACTGGCAATCCCGTCCGACCAGCGACCAGGACCGACCATCGTCCCCGAGCCGCGCACGGTCATCCCGCTCTCCCGATACTCGACCGTGATCTGGGCGACCGGGTTCCGGCCCAACTTTCCGTACCTCGACCCCCGCCTGCTCGACCGGCGCGGCGCGATCGTCCACGACGGCGGCGTGATGACCCAACCGGGCATGTACGTACTCGGTCAGCCATTCCTCCGGCGACGGAAGTCGAGCTTCCTCGACGGAGTTGGCACAGACGCCGCCGAACTCGGCCGCCGGCTCGCACGACACCTGTCCGGCACACACGCCCACCACCCGCGTAGGCGGCATGTCACCGATGACCACCCACCAGCAGAGGCCCGCACCAGCTGGACGTCAATGGCCTCCGCATCTCACCACGACTCCACAGCTGAACCACGCCACCAGGCGTCTCCCGGCGTGCGAGTGCCATGACCGGCACCCACCCGCGTTCGCTGGTGCAATCCCTGACACGGATCGCAGCGTCGCCCCACGATCTGAGCCTCGCGCCGCACAGACCCGACCGCGTGGGCAGGTGTCCGAATAGGACGGGGATAGTTCCGGCCGGCCGCGCCCGCCAACGCCGGCTCGAAGCGCTCCTACGGAGAGCTTGCCGGTGGTGGCCGTCATGGGCGGCCAGTGGCGCGCAGGTAGCAGCATCGTCGTCGCGAGCAGTCGTCGACGGTGTGCGATCCGAGTCGTGCGAATCGGCCGGGTCGGGCTCGTCCGAGCACGGCAGCGGAAGGTCGAGCCGTTGACCAGGGCTCGTCGCGGCTGGTCCCCGGCGGTTCCGACGAGGCTCAGCCGCCCGAGCAGGAGGCCAGGTGGGGCGACACGACGGCGGCCAGCTCCCGGGCCAGATCGTCGGCGCCGGCGGCGTTGGGGTGGATCAGATCTCGGTAGCCCGACGGGCCGGGGCCGGACACGATCCGGTCGACGACCTCGAGCCCCCGCCCAGCGGCCCAGTCGAGCACCAGCGCCCGCTCGGGCGGGATCGTCCCCGCCAGCTCGAGGGTCGTCGGGTGGTAGACGACCTCCAGGGTCACGTCGGCCGCGGCGAGCCGATCGGCCATCTCGTCGAGGGCGGCCAGGTTGGCCGCCCACCTCTCCTCCAGCGGGGCCAGCGGCGGCCCCGGCTCGGGCGACGACAACCGCTGGCGCAGCAGGTAGACGGCGTCGCCAATGGCCCAGCCCGGTGACGAAAGCCGATACGGCACGCTGGCCTCCCGGCCATCGGGGACCTCGGCCAGGTCGTGGGCGGAGATGACCAGGGCGGCGACGTCGGCCCCGTGCAGCCCGTCCCGGGCCAGGAACGCGGCCTGGTTGATCGGCCCCCAGCTCGACACCGCCATCGGCAAGACGATCGGCCGGCACCCGGCCAGGGCCGGATCGGCCTCCAGGGCCGCGGTCATCCGGGCCGCCACCGTCTCCGACTGGTCGAGCCGGTGTTCGCCGTAGACCACGCTGTCGCCGATCACGAGGACCCGGCGATCGCTCGGCCGGGACGGCGCGGGCGGATCGGGGGCCCGCATGCCGAGGGCATTGATCGAGATCGTGTTGCCCCACCGCCGGTACTCGGCCGACCGGACCAACTCGTACTCAGTGTCGGGGTCGAGGCGCGCCAGGGGCGGGTCGCCGAGCCCCACCCCCCAGCGGAGGATCGCCTCGACCGCGGCGACGACGACCAAGACGGCGAGCCCCCCGGCGCCCAACCTCCTCCACCGGCGTCCCACCGCCGACCGGCCCCCTGACGACGGTCCGGCCACCCGCCGAACGTAACCCGAACGAACCGCCGACCCGTCCCGCCGACAGACCGGTACCTCGCCGCCGGCCGAGGTCGACCGGGCGAGCCGTCCGTTCGACAGCCGGCATCCGGGTCGGCACGCCCCGGCCGACGCTGGCCCCGTCATCCCCCGTCCAGGCATGGGCCATGTCCCCGAGCTGAGCGTCAGCCGCAGCAGCACCGAGCGCCCTGCCCTCACGGCAGCGCCGATAACAGCGGCCCCGTCAGCGGCCCTGTCGTGTCCGGTACCGCCGGGCAGCCTGACACCGATCGCCGGCCGGTGGAGGCTCGGCTGTCGGCTGCAGCGCCTCGATCGCTCGACGTCAGGCGTGCCCGGGACTGGGCGAGCGACGGACAGGTACCGGTCGGGTCCTGTGGCGAGATGGACCTGGAGCGCACCACCACCATCGCGTGCGGGCAAAGGAAGAGCGAGCGGCAACTACGGTCGAGGGTTGAGTCGAGCGGTGGGAGCACATCATCAACGATTCTTCGGGTCCGGCGGGTGTCGATGCCGAACGAGGTCTCTGCTGGTTGTTGGATGCTGCGGCGCGGGTTGTGCCCGGTCAGGCACCTGCGCTCGTCGACGCGGTGCGTGATGTTCTGGGGGCGCAAGCAGGGAGGGTGTTCGTGGCCGATTATGCGCTGCGACGCCTGCAGCAGGTCGATGTGACCGGTCCGGTCGGCGCGGCGCAGCTGATGGCTGGCACGATCGCTGGTCGGGCCTTCACCAGCGGGGAGGTGATCGTGTCGGGCGGGCAGCCGACCGTGGTGTCGATCCCGCTCGTCAACGGCACCGACCGGATCGGGCTCCTCGAGTTGGACTACGACGTGTGGGACGGCGATCTGCCGGCGGGGTGGGAACGTTTCGTGGCGGTGTTCGTGCGAGTGTTGATCACCGAGAGCCGCTACAGCGACCTGTGGGTTCGCGCCCGCCGATCCGAACCATTGTCGGCCGCTGCGGAGGTCCAGTGGGACCTGCTGCCGCCGTTGTCGTGTTCGACCGCAGAGATCGCGATAGGTGGGATCCTCGAGCCGGCCTACGAGATCGGTGGGGACTCGTTCGACTACGCGGTGAACGGCTCGCGGTTCGAGTTCGCCATCGTCGATGCCATCGGACACGGCATGTCAGCGGTGCTGATGTCGGCAGCCGCGATCAACAGCCTGCGCAGCGCCCGACGTAGCGGCATCGACCTCGTCTCGGCCTACCGCCAAGCCGATGAGCTCATCGAGACCCGGTTCGGGCACTCCTACTACGTCACCGGCCAGTTCGGTTCGCTCGACCTCGCCACCGGCGTTCTCACCTGGTTGAACGCCGGACACGTGTTACCGATGCTGGTCCGCAACGGCAGCTATGTCGGCGAGTTGCGGTGCGCACCGTCGATGCCGCTCGGACTCGGTGGCCCCGTCGTCGAGGTCGCCACCGAGCCGTTGCAGCGCGGCGACCGGGTGCTGTTCTACACCGACGGGATCACCGAGTCGAGGTCGCCTGACGGGGCCTTCTTCGGTCGTGAGCGTCTCGCTGACTTCCTCGTGAGAGCCGCCCTCGAAGAGGTCCCCATCGCGGAGACAGCCCGGCGGCTGTCCGCCAGCGTCATCGACTACGCCAACTCCCGACTCAGCGACGACGCCACGCTGCTGCTGATCGAATACATCGGCCATCACCCGCAGCCCCAAAGCCAGACCGGCTGACCAACCACACGCTGGACCCGACCAACCCGCCGGCGCTGCGACGTCCTACTGGGCTCGGACCCCGCCGACGCCGAGTTGACCACCCGACCACGATTCACGCGATGCACCGAACGTCGAGCCGGGTGTCCTCGAACGACGCCGATAACTTCGGCCCGCCGCGTCCCGGATAACGCCGGGTCTGGGCGTTGCTGATCATCCGATACAGCGCTCGGTGCCGGTTGGTCATCCGCTCGACGGCTGGGGCCGGACGAGCGGTATGACATCGCTGGTTCCTTACCTCACCTTCCACTCCGGCACAGCCTCCGTGCAGTTCCTGGTCGACGGTCTCGGATTGGACGTCGTCACGAGACAGGACTCCGACGAGGGCGGCGTGGTGCACGTTGAGCTTCGGCGAGGAGACGCCGTGGTGATGGGCGGCGACGGTCCGCACCGCCCGACCTCGACGCCTGGCCTCTACCTCGTCGTCGACGATGTCGATGCACTCTTTGAGCGGGCGATCCAGGCGGGGGCAACCGAGGTCTACCCGCCGGAGGACACCGAGTGGGGTTCCCGACGCGCCAGGCTGCAGGACGTGGACGGCCACGAGTGGTCGATCGGTACGTACGAACCCGGTCAGCGCTGGCCGAGCGAAGCATCCGATACCGGCAGCGACTGAAGGGTGCTCCCGCGCGACCTAACGCCGGCTCGAACGCGTACCACTGGCGACGCCACGGTGGGCGACGGTGTGTCCATGGTCGTGACGATCCGACCGGCGAGCGTCAACGATGCCGACGCGGTCGGCGAGGTCCACATGCGTGCCTGGCAGTCGGCATACCGGGGCGTGATCCCCGACGACTACCTGAACGGCCTGCAAGCGCAGGACCACGCCACGCGATGGCGGGAGCATCTCATTGCACCATCGTCGGACGGGCACCTGCTCGTCGTCGTCGACGATCATCGAGTAGTCGGGTTCGCCAGTCTCGGCCCCGCCCTCGACAGCGACGCTTCCTCCGGCATCGGCCAGCTCTACGCCATCAACCTCGATCCGAAAGACCAGTTCAGCAGCCACATCGTACGGTCTGTGGTTCGAGTCTTCCGATGCCTCTGTCGAGGATGTAGGCGTCGGACGGAACTCCTGTACGTCTTCGTGCTGTTCGAACAGGTCAGACACCGCCGCTTGCGCCTGTTGTGACCTTGTCGCGACTCACACCGCTGTTCCTATGACTCTGAGGCACCAGAGCCACAACGGGTCGCACCGTTGGGCGAGGAGCGCTTCTCGAGGACCTCCAGCTGGTCCGGCATCGCACGTCTGAGGACGTGATCTGGTGAGACGCGGAGCACCAACGCCTGAACCCCGGTTGTGACGCTCGGTGTCAGATTGATACCATCTGCTGTGTGGCGATGACCCTGCGGCTGACCGACGACGAGCAGACAGCACTACGCGAGCGCGCCGACGCCGAAGGCATCTCCATGCAAGACGCTGCCCGACGCGCCGTGCGCGAGTTCGTCGCACGCGGCGCACACCGAGACCGGGTGTCCGACGCAGCCAGCCGGGTGATCGCGGCGCACCGCGACGCGCTCGATCGACTCGGCGAGTGACCGAACCCGTCGACTACCTCGACCTCGACGACGTCCTCGGGCTCGCCGCCCGACTGCTCGGAACCCCCGTCCCGATCCGCGACGTCGGACTCCTCGGTTCCGCCGTCGCTCGACCTCAGACGACCGTCGGCGGCCGTGACGCCTACCCGGACATCTGGACCAAGGCCGCTGCCCTGCTGCAGTCGATCGTCAGCAACCACGCACTCATCGACGGGAACAAGCGGCTCGGCTGGCTCGCCACCGCCGTGTTCCTCGAGCTCAACGGCATCGACATCACCACCGCCGCCAACGACGACGTCTACGACCTCGTCATCGACGTCGCATCACACACAACGAGCATCGACGACCTGGCGGCCCGCCTCCTCCAGCTCCTGCCTCCAGCGGCCGACTGACCCGCCACGCGACAGCCGTCCGAGATCGCCCAGCGGTGACCGGAGAGCGCTGACCGTGCGTCGCCGCGCGGAGACCACGACTATCGCTCGTCGACGGAGCAGCAGATGAGGAGGAGCCCGGTCGGACCGTCAGGCGGCGGCGGCGATCACTGCGGCTGCCCGGAGATCCTTCGCTGGACTCGCTCCGCTTCTCGGCGTTGCTGGCGGTTCATGACCGGCGGTGACGATGAGACCGGCGTACTGCTCGAAGGCTCAGGGTTCGCTCGCGCACGTCGCGACGCTTCGGTGAGACGGCGCTCGAGCTCGTGAGTGCGCTGCCGCAGGTGCTCGATCTCGTTCGTCGCCGCAGCGAGTTGACGCTGCAGATCGTCGGCAAGGGCCGTCAGGTGGACGACGTCGTCGAACTCGTCGGGTGTGATGGTCGTCCTGTTGCGCAGCCGGCGCTTGGCGGCCTCGTGCTCCCGGCGGGCAGCTTCGGTCGGCCACTTGCGTGGCCGGCCACGGCGTGGCCTCGCCGTCTCTTCAGCCGGATCATCGGCCACGGCTGGATTGTCGCGCATTTCCGCGCATGAGTCATGCCAGAGTGTGACCACAGATCAGCCTCGCCACGAGAACGACGTGGAAGCTCAGCAACGAGCCGTATCGACCGGCGAACCACGCCGCCCACGAGCAACAAGCGGCGGCACGCAACGAGAGAGATGTGACCGAGCAGACGACTCGATGTCCCTTTAGGGGGTATGGAACGCGAGAACGGACCAACGCGAGAACTGGCGCTCGATCGCAACGACGGCGCGACCGGGCGCATGTCGACGGCCTCCTCTTCCGCATCGCCGGCGGCGTCGAGTGCAAGACGGTCGAAGGCGGCCGACCAGGTCACCGGCCGCGACGTCGGGCAGCTCGCACTCGACTTCGATGGCGGGCCAGCCCTGCCACCGGTGCTCCTCACGGAGCGTCAGGTGTGCGGGATGCTCAACATCGGGCGCACGACGCTGCATTCCATCCCGGACCTACGGCCGAAGCACATCGGCCGGTGCGTGCGCTACCTCATGAGCGATGTCGAGCGGTACATCGCCGGGCTGACCTGACTGGTGGGCGGGTCAGGCGCCGACGCGTTCGAGGAGGCGGCGGTACTGCTCGATGGTGCCGGGGAGCACGCGCAGGTGGACGACCGTGCCGGCCGGCTTATCGACGAGGTCGACTACCTCGCAGACGGCGGGGGTGAGCTCGGAGCCGGCGACGACGACCTCGCCCGGTCGGATGATCGACGGGTCGGGCGCCTCGTCGAGGAACGTCCACACGAAGCCGGTCTCGTCCTCGCTGTTCAGGTCAGCTGCGATGTCGACGTGGGCCACGGCTCCTCCTCTCAGCCACCAGCGTACGGGTTGGCCAGCAACGGGCCGAGCGCAGTTGCGAGGTCGCTCGCCGTCTCGAGCGCCGGCAGCACGATCGTGAAGTGCGGGCGGGCGAACGTCGGCAGCAGCACGAAGCCAGCGTCGGTCAGGCGGCCGACCGTCGACCGGTACAGCGATGGGTAGCTGCGCAGTTGCCGGCGAGGATGCCTCGCTCCGAGGCGGGGCCGACGTCGTCGAGCACGACGAACACGGAGATGCCGAGCACGGGTTCGCCGTCGAGCTCGTAGAGCCGTTGCAGTCGCTTGGCGTGCGTCTGCAGCAGCGACGCCGTGTCGGGGCCGCCTCGGATCACGACGTTCGCGCTCGCCGGCGGAGGATCCTCGGACCGCACTCGCTGGCGCAGGTCCTCCCGGCCGGTCACCGGTCCCCGACGTCCAACAGGGCGGCGGCTGCGGCGGCGGCCTCGGCTTGTTGGCCGGGCATGACGTGGGCGTAGGTGTCGAGCGTGAAGCCGACGGAGGCGTGACCCAAGCGCTCGCTGACGACCTTGATGTTGATGCCGGCCATCAGCAGCTGGCTGGCATGGGTGTGGCGCAGGTCGTGCAGGCGGATCACCGGCACTCCCGCCGCCTTGACAAGGCGGCGAAACGCTTGGCCGACGGAGTTCGGTTGGAGGGGCTCGCCGAGGTCGGTGGTGAAGACGCGGTCACTGGCCGTAGCGGTCACGCCGAGGCGGAAGTAGCGCTCACGTTGTTGGGACCGGTGCTGCTGCAGCGCGACGACCGTGGCTGCGTCGAGGTCGAGGGCGCGGCGGCT
>JBEVOM010000011.1:0-3494 GCA_040507575.1 Ilumatobacteraceae bacterium | reverse complement strand
CGACAGCGGCCAGCAGGGCCCCCACCGACAGCGCGGCCACGGCCACAACGAGCATGCGCTTGCGTCCATACGCGTCGCCGAGTCGGCCCATCAGCGGCGTGGCGACCGAGGCGGCGAGCAGGTTGGCCGTCATTACCCAGGTCACGGTGTTTTGAGAAGAGTCAAGCTCGGCCTGGATGCGTGGCAGCACGGGGTTCACCGTGGATTGGGTCAGCATGAAGGCCACGACCGAGGCGACTAGGACCGCGTAGGTCACCTGCTGTCGGCGCCGATCCTCATGCGCACCTGGCCCGAGGATCCGTCCGCGACCGCCGTGGCGAGTCTTCATCCGTCACCGCGTCCCGTAGTCATGGCTCTATCAGGTAAACAATATACCTCTTTTTTAGATGTGCCACGCAACCTTTGACGACCTATAGCTTCGCGTCTCGCGGAGCGCAGCCCTGCGAACGCTTGGGCTAGGAAGCTCCGCCGCGAGCGATCTCGAGCTGCTCTTCGAGGCGAACAACCTTGACTCGGGGTCGCCGCAAGGACTTGCCGGTCGCCCGCTCGTGCGCGTCGATCGCCCGCCAGCCCCCGAGATCGACGTGATGCGGCAGAATCTCTGCGACGTCGCTCGTCACCCTCGGCGCCGTCAGAGCACCTGAGGTCCAGTCCTCGAGCAAGGACCCAACGGTTTCGATAGCGTCGACCTTGTTGGTGCCGATAACGCCCGTCGGGCCGCGCTTGATCCAACCCGCCGTGTAGACGCCGGGCACGACACCCGCGCTCCGGGGATCGGTCACCCGTCCGCGCAGATGGGGCAACACCCCGCGGTCGGCATCGAAGGGCAGTCCCGGGACCGGGCTGCCCTTGTAACCGACCGAGCGCAGGACCAGGCCGCACTCGATCTCCTCGACCTCAGTCCCTGCGACGGCGACCAGACCGCCGTGCTCGTCGTCGACCAGCTCGTTGCGGACTAGCCGGACACCCTCGACGTGGTCGTCGCCGAGGATCTCGGTCGGTGAGCGCAAGAAGCGCATGACGATCCTCGGGCCCGAGCTCGGCACTTCGGCGTCGAGCTCGGCCAGACGGGCGGCCTTGTAGAGAGCGAGCGACTCCGGCTTGGCCGCCAGCACCCGCATCGTGGCAGGATCCACCTCCACCTCCTCGGGCTTGACGACGACCGAAAGGCCCGGGACCTGCTGGAGACCGAGCAGCTCGGGCGTTGTGAACGCCGCCTGCGCGGGACCACGTCTGCCGACGACGACGACCTCGCGGATAGAGCTCTGCACGATCTGCCCGAGGGCGTGGTCGGCGATGTCGGTGCGCCGCAATGACGCCTCGTCGGCCAGCAGCACCCGCGCAACGTCGAGAGCCACGTTGCCGTTCCCGATCACGACGGCGCGCTCGCCCGACAGATCGAAGTGGTCGTCGACGTGGTCAGGGTGCCCGTTGTACCAGGCGACGAACTCCT
This sequence comes from Ilumatobacteraceae bacterium, assembly GCA_040507575.1. GTDB lineage: Bacteria > Actinomycetota > Acidimicrobiia > Acidimicrobiales > Ilumatobacteraceae > JALZMG01. The sequence continues at coordinate 2,041 of JBEVOM010000011.1, read as the reverse complement.
TCGCTGAGTGGCTGCCCGGCAGATGCTCCCCTGCGATGCCGAGCCCACGGTCACCGGGGGCACCGACGGCGTAGATCACCGCGTGGTACCGCTGCCTCAGCTCGTCATGACCGATGTCGGTGCCGACCTCGGTGTTGAGGAACATGCGAAAGCCCTTCCGGCGGCTCATGCGGACGAAGGTTTCGGCCGCGGACTTGGTGGTCTGGTGGTCGGGCGCAACACCGAAGCGAACCAGGCCCCACGGCGTCGTGAGCCGCTCGAACATGTCCACCTCAACGGCCAGGCCTCGCTGGGACAGCAGCTCGTCGGCTGCGAAGCTCGCCGCGGGCCCAGAGCCGACGACCGCGACACGTAGGGTCTGCTCCGGGGGCGCGGTCCATCGCGCGGTCGGGCGTTTGGACGGCGTGACGTCGTAGCCCTGGTGCGCCGGGTCGCGGAAGTACTGTGCGTTGAGGTCCTGGAACGGCAGCAGCTCCTCGGGCAGCTCGTAGTCGGCGGTGATAGCACTGACGGGGCACACATCGACGCAGGCACCGCAGTCGATGCAGCTGTCCGGGTCGATGTAGAGCATCTCGGCCGTCGCGTAGCCCGGCTCGTCGGGCGTGGGGTGGATGCAGTTGACGGGGCACACCGGAACGCACGCGGTGTCGTTGCAGCAACTCTGGGTGATGACGTACGTCATGACAATCCTTCGGTCTTTCGTGGGAAGCGGGTCAGCCAACGAACGCGCGGTCGTGTTGCTTGTACGTGAGGTTGTGGCGGGGCATGCCCTCTGAGACGACCTCCGAGGTGTGCGACCCGAGACCCAGCAACGCGGCCCGCGCGAGGTCATGCATCGTGTCGACGTCTTGACGGAGCCGCACGTCAACCTCCGGCACGGGACGGCTGCCGTCCAATGTATGACGACGCGCCGAGTGTCTCCCATAGGACGGTCTGAGATCGTCTGCGGCTGCCGCGGACAGCAGAGTAGTGCCGATGCCGGCCGCGTCCGGGATGAACGCGCGCTCGTGCTCGGAGAGGAGCTCAAGAGCGCTGGAGAGCACCGGGACGGTCAAGGAGGGTAAGTCGGACGGCACCACCACGACGGGTGATGAGGGGCGGCGTGCTATCAACCAGTTGCGGGCCCGCAGCACCGCGCCGTTCAGGCCGTCGGTCGACATCGTGGACGGATCGGAAAGGACCATCGCGCCATGACGCTGGGCCAGGGAACGCATCTCGATCTGTGTGGTGACAACGACGAGATGGTCGACGCCCGGTGTATTGACGAGCACCTCGAGCACGTCGAGCGCAAAGCCACGCGCCAGCCGTTCGCGAACCGCCGGCGCCACGCGCAGGCGGGACTTCGCCAATCCCCAGGGCTTGACCGGCACGACCACGGTCTGCCCGTTCAAGACGCGATCCTGTCAGGTACCTCGGCGTAGAGCGTGGTGCGCTGGCGCGCCGGACGACCGGCAAGGGCGGCCATGGCCTCGAGCTCCTCGCGCTCCTTGCGGGACCCGTTCGTGGAGCCGGCCATGCGGGATATCGTCTCCTCCATCAAGGTTCCCCCCAGGTCATTGACGCCCCCGCCGAGCACCTGTCCGAGCTGCTCCGGGCCGAGCTTGACCCACGAGGTCTGGATGTTCGGGATCAAGCCATGGAGCATGATGCGGGCCACCGCGTGCACCGCGCGATTGTCGCGGATCGACGGCCCCGGGCGCGCTACCCCGGCGAGATAGATCGGGCTGCTCTGGTGCACGAACGGCAACGGCACGAACTCGGTGAACCCGCCCGTCTCGCGCTGGATGTCGCCAAGCACCATGAGGTGCTTCACCCAGTGGCCGGGGTGGTCGACGTGGCCGTACATCATGGTCGACGTCGTGGGCAGACCCACCTGATGCGCCGTCTTGACGACCTCGATCCACTGATTCGTCGGCAGCTTGCCTTTCGTCAGGATCCATCGCACCTCATCGTCGAGGATCTCCGCAGCGGTGCCAGGAAGGGAGTCGACTCCCGCCTCCTTGGCGGCGATCAGGAACTCCTCGATCGACAGCCCGGTGCG
>JBEVOM010000201.1:0-20973 GCA_040507575.1 Ilumatobacteraceae bacterium | reverse complement strand
TCGCCGTCGTCACGTGCATGGACTCCCGGATCGACCCGCTGCGCATGCTCGGCCTGAAGCCGGGAGACGCCAAGATCTTCCGCAACCCCGGCGGGCGGGTCACCCAGGCCGCGCTCGAGGCGCTCGTCCTCGGCGTCCACCTGCTCGGCGTCGACCGCATCCTCATCGTCCCCCACACCCGCTGCGCGATGGCCACGCACACGGTGGCCGAGCTGCGGGCCAAGATCAGCGAGTCGAGCGGGCAGGACGCCTCGTGGCAGTCCTTCGGGGTGATCGAGGACCAGCACGCCGCCCTCCGGGAAGACGTGCGGATCCTCCGCTCCCACCCGCTGATCCCCGACCGCGTGGCGATCGGGGGCTTCCTGTACGACGTCGACACGGGCCTCCTCCACGAGGAGGTCTGACGTTGGACGCGGACGGCGTCGACCGTCGGCACCTCGACGCCATCGCCGACGCCGACGTCACGCCGTACTGGTACGAGGACGTCGACGCGCCGGACTCCAACCCCACGCTGGTGCGCAACGAGAGCTGCGACCTGTGCATCGTCGGCGGCGGCTACACCGGGCTGTGGACGGCGATCATCGCCAAGGAGCGGGACCCGTCGCGCGACGTCGTGCTGATCGACGCCGGGGAGATCGGCTCGGCGGCCAGCGGACGCAACGGCGGGTTCATGGAGTCGAGCCTGACCCACGGGATCGCCAACGGCCAGGAACGCTTCCCCGACGAGATCGAGTTGCTCGAGCAACTCGGCCTGGAGAACCTCGACGCCATCGAGAACGCCATCCACCGCTACGACATCGACTGCGACTTCGAGCGCACCGGCGTCATCGACGTCGCGACGACCGCCCACCCCCCGAGCTACCTCGGCGAGCTGCGCGACGACGCGCTGCAACTGCGCCGGCTCGGTCAGGACGCCCGCCTGCTCGACCTCGACGCGATGCGTGCCGTGGTCGACTCGCCGACGTACACCGGCGGGCTGTGGAGGATCGGCCGGGCCGCTCTGGTCGACCCGGCGCGCCTCGCATGGGGGTTGAAGACCGCGGCCGAGCAGCTCGGCGTGCGCATCTACGAGGACACGAAGGCGACGTCGCTGAAGCGCGACGGCGTCGGCATCCTCGTGACGACACCGCTCGCCGACGTGCGCGCCGCCCGCGTCGCCCTCGGCACCAACGCGTTCAAACCACTGCTGCGGCGCATCGGCCACTACATCGCACCCGTCTACGACTACTGCATGGTCACCGAGCCGCTCACCGAGTCCCAGCTGGCGTCCATCGGGTGGCGCGACCGGCAGGGCCTGTCGGACATCCCCAACCAGTTCCACTACTACCGCTTGACCGAGGACAACCGGGTGCTGTGGGGCGGCTACGACACGATCTACTACTGGCGCGGCAAGGTCGCCCATGAGCTCGAGAGCCGACCCGAGACGTGGGCCAAGCTGAGCCGGCACTTCTTCGCCACGTTCCCGCAACTCGACGGCGTCCGCTTCAGCCACATCTGGGGCGGGGCCATCGACACGTGCAGCCGGTTCTGCGTCTTCTGGGGGACGGCCATGGCCGGGCGCGTCGCCTACGCCGTCGGCTACACCGGGCTCGGCGTGGCGTCGACGCGGTTCGGGGCCGCCGTGATGCTCGACCTCCTCGACGGCCGGCGCAGCGTGGCCACGGCGACCGACTTCGTGCGCGACAAGCCGTTGCCGTTCCCGCCCGAGCCGTTCCGCTTCGCCGGCATCCAGGCCACCCGCTGGTCCCTCGACCGCGAGGACCGCACCGGCCAGCGCAACCTCTGGCTGCGCACGCTGGACCGCCTCGGGCTCGGCTTCGACAGCTGACGGCTGCCGCCGCCGCGACGGCGGCGATCTGGGCGCGCAGGGTTTCGATATCCGGACCGTGCGCGCCCAGACATCGGCGCAGGCGAGAGTTGGCAGAACGCGGGGGACCTGGGGGTTCGGGGCGCGCGAGGCTCGGGGGATGGGCGACGTCTACACCCACGGGCACCACGAGTCGGTGCTGCGCAGCCACACCTGGCGGACGGCCGAGAACTCCGCCGGCTACCTCCTCCCCCATCTGCGCCACGGTCTCGACCTGCTCGACGTCGGATGCGGCCCCGGCACGATCACCCTGGACCTCGCGGCCCTCGTCGCACCCGGCCGCGTGCTCGGGATCGACGTCGCCGCCGACGTCGTGGCCCAGGCCAGCGCGGCGGCCGACGGTCGTGCCGAGTTCGCAGTCGCCGACACGTACGACCTCGACCTGCCGGACGCGTCGTTCGACGTCGTCCACGCCCACCAGGTCCTGCAGCACCTGACCGACCCGGTCGCCGCGCTGCGCGAGCTGCGACGCGTGTTGCGACCGGGCGGGCTGCTCGCGGTTCGGGACAGTGACTACGCGGGCTTCTTCTGGTCGCCGCCGGACCCGCGCCTCGACCGCTGGCTGGCGCTCTACCACCAGCTGACCGCCCGGAACGGTGCCGAGGCCGACGCCGGTCGCCGCCTGCCCGCCTGGGTCAGGGCGGCCGGGTTCACGGACATCACGGTCAGCGGCGCCTCCTGGACGTTCGCCGATGACGACTCCCGGGCGTGGTGGGGCGGTCTGTGGGCCGATCGGGTCGAGCAGTCGTCGTTCGGCGCGCAAGCGATCGAGAGCGGGCTGGCCGACGCCACCGAACTGGCCGATCTGGCTCGCGGGTGGCGCACGTGGGCCGCCTCGCCCGACGCCATCTTCGTCGTCCCGCACGTCGAGGTGCTGGCCCGCGAGCCCGACGGACGGTCGCACCGCTCACCGGTCGGGGCGACGTGATGCCAGCGGCGTCCCGGAACGCCCCGGGCGACGCGGTCAGCGGGGCCGTTCGAGGATGACGACGGTCCGCGCGCCGACCAGGTACGTCGAGCCGTCGACCGCGACCCCGCCCGCGACGATGTCGTCGGGCGTCGGCAGCGATGTGTCGACCACCCGCACCCACGGCCCCGAGCGCTGGACGAAGAACTCGAGCGGTTCCCACCAGGCGTTGGCCATGACGTAGAGGTCGCCGATCGACCAGGCCAGCGAACGGGAGAAGGGGGCCAGGTCGGGCGGTCCGTGCGTACCGAAGAACTCGACGGCGTCACCCCACCAGTCGTCCTGGGAAAGCGCCGGATGGCGGTGCCGCAACGCCAGCAGCGCACCCACGAAGCGCTCGAGATCGGCGAACCGGGTCGCCCGCTCCCAGTCGACCCACGACGTCTCGTTGTCCTGGTTGTAGGCGTTGTTGTTGCCACCCTGCGTGCGCCCGACCTCGTCGCCCATCGCCACCAACGGCACGCCGTGCGACATCGCCAGCAGGCACCACGCGTTGCGGAGCTGGCGGGCGCGCAGCTCGACGACCTCGTCGGGCACGTCGCGCTCACCCTCCCACCCGCAGTTCCACGACCGGTTGCTGCCCGAACCGTCGGTGTTGTGCCAGCCGTTGGCCTCGTTGTGCTTGCGGTCGTAGGCGACGAGGTCGTACAGCGTGAAGCCGTCGTGGCAGGTGAGGAAGTTCACGCTGTCCATGGGGGCGTCGAACACGTCGGGGCTGCCCTGCACGCGCAGCATGAGCGCGCCGACGAGGCCCTCCTCGCCGCGCAGGAAGCCGCGACCGTCCTCCCGGAAGCGATCGTTCCACTGCCGCCACCCGGTACCCGGCCACGCCCGCCCGAGGCGATGGGTCCCGACGGCGTCCCACGGCTCGGCGATCATCACGACGCCGCGCCGGGCAGCCCAGGCGTCGAGGCGGCCGACGAACGCGTCGTCGCGGGCCAGGACCGCGGCGAGGTCGAAGCGGAACCCGTCGACACCGAGGTCGGCGAAGCGGTCGAGCGACCACTCGACGATGTCCTGGGCGACCGGCGACCACCCGTCGAGGTCGTTGCCGCAGCCGGTCGTCTCGACGTACGAGTCGTCATCGCGCAGCCGGTAGTACGACCGGTCCGAGAGGCCTCGCATGCTGTACGTCGGACCCCCGGCGTCGACCTCGGTCGTGTGGTTGAACACGACGTCCAGCCACACCTCCATGTCGTGGGCGTGGGCGGCCGCGACGAGCGACGCCAGCTCACCGGACGGGTCACCGCCGGCCGCGTACTGCCGGTGGACCGCGCCGAAGGCCAGGGGCATGTAGCCCCAGTAGCTGCCCTCCTGGGGGTCGTTCTGGTGCACCGGCAGCAGCTCGAGGACGGTGAACCCGAGCCGGGCGAGGCGTGGGATCTCCTCGACGAGCGCGGCGTACGTGCCCGCCGCCGGCGTCTCCCGGCGCTTCGTCATCCCGCGCACGTGCGCCTCGTAGACGATCGGGGCGCGCGTCGACGGTCGCGGCGGCTGCGGCGCTCGGGGCGGGCGGGCGACCGCGAGCGGCGCCCGACCCGTGTTGTCCACACCGAAGCGCTTGGCCCGCTGACGGTCGAACGCCGGGGGGAACCACACCTCGACGGCCCGGGGGTCGAGCAGCACCTTGGATGGGTCGAAGCGCGGACCGTCGCCATCGGCGCGCAGCCCGTAGCGGGTTCCGGGCGAGACCTCGCCGACCCACCGGTCGCCGTCCCGTCGCAATGGTCGCCGGTCGACCGCCGAGCCGTCCTCGTCATACGTCACGAGATCGATCGCCGTTGCCAGCGGCGCGGCCACGCTGACGCGGATCACAACCCGGTCATGGGTCGACGCTCAGCCCGCGGATCAACGCATCGACGGCGAGTGGGGCCACGACGTCCCAGTCGAACTCGTCCTTGCCGTCCTCACCATGGGCCTCGAGTGACGCGATGCCGTGCTGGCAGGCCCACAGGGCGGCGGCGACGTTGAACGCGTCGCCGTCGCGGAGCAACCCGCTGTCCATCGCCCGACTGACCCGATCGGCGACACGGCCGAGCGCGCCGATCGCCGTCGACCTGGCGGCTGGCGACGGACGGAAGTCGGGCACGACGCGATCGAACATGAGCGAGTAGTACGTGGCGTTCTCCCGGGCGAACTGCCGGTAGCAGCGGCCGCACTGGCGGATGTCCTCCAGCGCATCGTCCGTGCTCGGCGAGTCCTCCATCGCCGCGCCGAGGCGACGGAACCCGTCGAGGAACAGCTCCTCGACGACGCCGTCCTTGCCGCCGAACCGGGAGTACACGTTCATCGTGCTCATGCCGGCGGCCGCCGCGATGCGCCGGACGGTGAGCGCGCCCGGGCCTTCGGTGGCGAGCAGGTCGTGGGCGGCGGCGAGCAGCGCCTGGCGGGTGTCATCGACCCGCGCGGCCGGGCCGGCGAGGGGGCGCACGGTCGGAGCGCTCATCAGCCGGCCACCGTATCGCCGTGTGGTGTGCCGGGCGTCATGCGGCTCATCGTATCGCGATGTGATAACACTGTGATAGCGGCGTTCCGACACCGCACCGGATGACCCGATCCGCTCGCCCGACTGCTCCCGACCCGCCCGAGGCCCACCATGAACCGACCGGACAACTCGCCGCCCCCCTCGATCGCCGCACCCGACCGCCGATCGACCCGCATCGCCGCACGCCTGTCGACCCCCGACGCCGGCCGGCGACGGTGGCTCGTGCTCGCCGTCCTGTGTGCGTCGGTGTTCGTCGTCGTCCTCGACGGCACGATCGTCAACGTCGCGCTCCCGACGCTGGCCACCGAGCTCGATGCCTCCACCAGCGAGCTGCAATGGATCGTGGACGCCTACGTCCTCGTCTTCGCCGGGCTCTTGATGGCCGCCGGCAGCCTCGGCGACCGCGTCGGCCGCAAGGGGCTGATGCAGATCGGCCTGGTGCTGTTCGCCGCGTTCTCGGCGCTCGCCGCGTGGTCGGACTCGGCCGGCGAGCTGATCGGCTGGCGGGCCGCCATGGGCATCGGCGCCGCCCTCATGTTCCCGGCCACCCTCGCCATCCTCGTGAACGTCTTCACGGCGCCGAAGGAGCGGGCCACCGCGATCGCCGTCTGGGCCGCCACCGCCGGACTGGCCGTCGCGCTCGGCCCTGTCACCGGAGGCTTCCTCCTGGAGCATTTCTGGTGGGGCTCGGTGTTCATGATCAACGTGCCCGTGATCGCCGTCGCCCTCGCGGCCATCGGCCGGATCGTGCCGACGTCGCGGGATCCCGAGATCAAGCGGTTCGACCCGGTCGGCACCGCGTTGTCGATCGCCGGCATCGGCACGCTCGTCTGGGCCGTCATCGAGGGTCCCGAGCACGGATGGGGCTCGGCGACCAGCATCAGCGCATTCGCCCTCGCGACGCTCCTGCTCGTCGGCTTCGTCGCCTGGGAGCAGCACACGGACCACCCGATGCTCGACGTGTCGGTGTTCTCGGACATGCGCTTCACGGCCGGGAGCCTGGCGGTCACGCTCGCCTTCTTCGCCCTCTTCGGCTTCGTGTTCGTCGTGACCCAGTACTTCCAGTTCGTACGGGGCTACGGCACGCTCGAGGCCGGTGTGCGGACCGTCCCGTTCGCCGTGTTCACGGCGTCCACGGCGCCGCTCGCGGCCCGGCTGGCCGAGCGCATCGGCACCAAGGTCGTCGTCACCGGCGGACTGGCGTCGATGGCCATCGGCTTCGTCATCGCCACGACGACCCAGGTCGACACCTCATATCTGATCATCGTGCTGACGATGTTCTTCCTCGGCGCCGGCCTCGGCCTGGTGCAGGCTCCGGCGACCGAGGCGATCATGGGTTCGCTGCCCCCGGCGAAGGCCGGCGTCGGCTCGGCCGCCAACGACACCGCCCGCGAGCTCGGCGGCACGCTCGGCGTGGCCATCGTCGGCAGCGTGTTCTCGTCGATCTATGCCTCGCGGCTCGGCGATGCGCTCGCCGGGACGGTGGTGCCCCGCGCCGCGACGGCGATCGCCGAGGAGTCGGTCGGCGCAGCGGCCGAGGTGGCTCGCCAGGCCGGTGACACGGCCGGCCCGCAGGCCCAGCAGTTCGTCCAGGATGCGGTCGACTCGGCGTTCATCCACGGCTGGCATGCCGGGTCGTGGGTGTCGTTCGCGGTCGTGGCGCTCGGGGCCCTCGTCTCGTGGCGCTTCCTCCCGGCCCGGGCCGCCACCGACCATCCGGCCGAGCGCGAGCCCGCACCCGCGCCGGACCTGGTCGTGGCCGACTGACCGTGATCTCGACGGTGGTCGGCGGCGGCGCGGCGACCGGGCACGGGTCGCCGGGCCCGTAGGATCGGCGTCGTGAACCCGACGTCGGACCCCTGGTCGCCGCCGACCACCGTCGACGAGGTCGCCGCCGCCCTCAGGGCCAACGGATACCTGCCCGACGACGGGCTGGCAACAGCCGTCTACCTGGCCGTGGTGCTGCGCCGGCCCCTCCTCCTCGAGGGCGAGGCCGGTGTCGGCAAGACCGAGGTCGCCAAGGTGCTCGCGGCGTGGACCGGCGGCGAGCTGATCCGCCTGCAGTGCTACGAGGGGATCGACGCCGCCCAGGCGGTCTACGACTGGGACTACGGGCGCCAGCTGCTGCACCTGCGGGCCGCTGAGGCCAGCGGGGAGTCGAGTGGGCGGACGACCGAGGCGCTGGAGTCGGACCTCTACCACGAGCGGTTCCTCGTCAAGCGGGCGCTGCTGCGGGCCATCGAGCCCCGCGAGGGACCGCCTCCGGTGCTCCTCATCGACGAGATCGACCGCGCCGACGACGAGTTCGAGGCCTATCTGCTGGAGGTCCTCTCGGACTGGCAGATCACCATCCCCGAGCTCGGGCTGTTCCACACCGACGAGCCACCGCTCGTCGTCCTGACCAGCAACCGGACGCGCGACGTCCACGACGCGCTGAAGCGGCGCTGCCTCTATCACTGGGTCGAGCACCCCGACTTCGACCGTGAGGTGGCGATCGTCCGGCTCCGGGCGCCGCAGGTCGGCCCGGCGCTGGCCCGCCAGGTCGCCGCGGCCGTCGCGTCGCTGCGCGAGCTGGCGCTGTACAAGCCGCCCGGCGTCGCCGAGACGATCGACTGGGCGGCCGCCCTGGGACGCCTCGGGGTGAGCGAGATCGACGAGCGTTCGGTCGCCGCGTCCCTCGGCGCCGTGCTCAAGTACCGCGAAGACCACGAGCGCGTCGAGCAGCACGGCTTCGCCGACATCGTCAAGCAGGCGCTCGCCCGCGCCAACCGGTGAGCGAACAGGCGGCAACGTGAGCGAGCGTGTCCCCCCGAGCCCAGGCCCAGACGTCGTCGTCCGGTCGGGACCCGAGTCGATGGCCGTGGCGTTCGCCCGGGTGCTGCGCGGGGCGGGGCTGGCCGTGCCGACGAGCACGGTCCTGACGTTCGCCGAGGCACTCGGCGCCGTCGGGCTGGCCGACCGCCACGGCGTGTACTGGGCGGCGCGAGCGACACTGGTGCGGGCGCCAGAGGACCTCGCGCTGTTCGACCGGGCGTTCCTGGCGTTCTGGGACCACGCCGAGCTCGCCGACTCCGACGACGACATCGTCGAGGAGCTGTCCGTCACGCTGGCCGTCGACGACGACGATGCCGGCGACGACGACGAGCCCGACTCCGCCGCCGCCGGCGACGAGGACACGATCGAGCTGCGCTTCAGCGCCGCCGAGGTGCTGCGCCAGAAGGACTTCGCCGCATATGACGAAGCCGAGCTGGCCGAGGCCCACCGCATGATGCACCGGATGCGCCTGACCGGCTCGCCGCGGCGGTCACTGCGGCTGGCGGCCACGACCCGCCGCACGCCTCGTCCGGATCTGCGACGAACGGTGCGCGCCGCGCTGCGCACCGAGGGCGAACCGCTGCGCCGCCTCCATCGCACGCCGGCGACCCGTCAACGGCGACTCGTGCTGCTGCTCGACGTCAGTGGGTCGATGGAGCCGTATGCGCGTGCCCTGCTGCGCTTCGTCCAGGCGGCCGTCGCCGGACGGCGACGGGTCGAGGCGTTCGCCCTGGGCACCCGCCTCACTCGCATCACCCGCGAGCTCGGGTCACGCGATCCTGACGTCGCGCTGCGCCGAGCTGCCGACAGCGTCCTCGACTGGTCGAGCGGCACCCGCCTGGGCGACGGCCTGCATCGCTTCAACGACGAATGGGGCGTGCGCGGCATGGCCCGCGGCGCGGTCGTCGTGATCCTCTCCGACGGGTGGGACCGCGGGGACCCCGCCGAGCTGGCCGAGCAGATGTGCCGGCTGTCGCGCGTCGCCCACCGCATCGTGTGGGTCAACCCGCTGAAGGTCACGCCGGGGTACGCGCCACTGGCGCGGGGAATGGCGGCGGCCCTGCCGTACGTTGATCGCTTCGTGGAGGGACACTCGCTGACGTCGATGGAGCAGCTGACCGCGGTGCTGAACGAACCATGACGGTGACGACGATGTGGACGCGTCCGCCGGTCGGGACAGCGTGGACGGTGCAACACGATGCGTGAGATCCTCGACGACCTCGATCGATGGCGTTCGTCGGGCGCCCGCGTGGCCCTGGCCCGCGTCGTCGACGTCGAAGGCTCCGGGCCGCGCGGTCCGGGCGCGGCGATGGCCGTCAACGAGCGCGGCGAGGTCGCCGGCAGCGTCAGCGGCGGATGCGTCGAGGGCGCCGTCGTCACCGAGGCCCTGGCGATCCTGGCCGGTGAGGCCGAGCCGAGGGTCGTGACGTTCGGCTACAGCGACGACGACGCGTTCGCCGTCGGACTGACGTGCGGCGGCACGATCCGCCTGTTCATCGAACCGCTCGACTGGTGACCGGGCGATGACGATCTCGATCTACGAGCGGCTCCGTGACCACATCCGCGACGAACGACCGGTCGCGTTGGCGACGGTCATCGCCGGGCCGGGCGTGGGCGCCAAGCTGCTGGTGGCGCCGGGCGAGGCCACCGCCGGTTCGCTGGGCGACCCCGACCTCGATCGCGTCGTCGGACGTGACGCGCTGGCCGAGCTCGAGGCGGCGCGGTCGGGTGTGCGCCACTACGGCCCGCAGGGCCAGACGACCCCGGAGGATCTCGACGACTCGCCGATCGTGCGGGTCTTCGTCGAGTCCTACGCCCCGCCACCCCAGATGTGGATCTTCGGCGCCGTCGACTTCACCGCCGCGCTCGCCAAGGTGGCCAAGGTCCTCGGCTACCGCGTGACGGTGTGCGACGCCCGCGAGATCTTCGCCACCCGGCGGCGCTTCCCGATGGCCGACGAGGTCATCGTCTCGTGGCCCATGCCGCTGTTCGAGCGGCGCGGCGCGTCGCTCGGTCCACGCGATGCGGTGTGCATCCTCACCCACGACCCGAAGTTCGACGTTCCGGCCGTGCAGGGCGCACTGGCGACCGAGGTCGGCTACATCGGCGTCATGGGCAGCCGCACGACCCACGAGAAGCGCATCGAGCGCCTGCGCGAGGTCGGCATCACCGATGCCCAGCTGGCCCGGCTGATGTCGCCGATCGGCCTCGACCTCGGCGCCCGCACGCCGGAGGAGACGGCGATCTCGATCGGCGCCGAGATCATCGCCTCGCGGACCGGCAAGGCGGCGCCGTCGCTGAAGGACTCGACCGGCCCGATCCACGCCTGACCGGCCATCGGACCGCCGGCGTTCAGGTCCGCCGTGAGCGCAGGAACGCGAGGTCGAAGCGCAGCGTGGCGATCCTCCAGCCCGCAGCGTCCTTGCGGAACGACAGGTGGTACTCGCCGACGAACTTGGGCGCGTCGGCCGGCGCCGGGTGCTCGGCAACGCCGGACTGGCTGTCGTGGCGGTAGTTGATGAGGTAGGCGATGCCCTCGGCCTCGTCGGGCGAGCGCACGTCGACCAGCACGTTCGTGATGACGTGGCGGGACTGCCGACGGGTCAAGCCCTGGCGCCGGCTGAAAGCCTCACGGATGGCCGCCTGGCCACGCATCGCCCCGCCGTCGGCACCCAGCCAGACGCCGTCCGTGGTGAACAGGTCGGCGATCCCGGCCGCCCCGCCGAAGTCGACGAGTTGGGCGTAGGTGTACATCAGGCGCTCGCACGACCGCTCGGCGACCAGCGTGGCCACGACGGCCGGATCGATGTCGGTTGCGGTCTCGGCGTCACGGTCCATCGAGCGCGAAACCTACCCGGCTAGCCGGTCGGGTCGGCCCAGCGGACGGAGCGGTCGGTGAAGCTCAACTCGACGTCCGTCGCCGGGTTCGAGGCGTGGACGATCGCCTGGCCGATGCCCAGGTACATCATCACGTGGCCGGGATACTGCATCAGGTCGCCGGCGACGGCCGACGCCGCGTCGCGGCGTGCCGCGGCATTGATCTGCGAGCCGCTCTGACGGGCGAGCTGGGCGCCGGCACGGGCCCACGCGTATGCCGTCAGCCCCGAGCAGTCGAAGCCGACCGCCGGGTCGGACGTGGCCGAGCGGTACGGCGCGCCGAGCTGGGTCAGGGCGGCGAGCAGGGCCTTCTGGTGCTGCAGGTCGGCCCGCGCCCACGCGTCGCGGAGCGCAACCGGGTCGAGGGACATCTCGATGGCAACCGCGTCGGCGGTGGCGTTGCGGTCGGCGACGTAGGCGACGAACGCGGCGGGCGTGCCGGTGACGTCGAACACGTCACTGGCGGCGAGCGCCTCGTCGGCCCGGACCACGACCGTCGGCGAGTGGTTGTCACCGGTGACCCGCGCCGGCATCGCGGCATCGGCGGGTGCGGCGAGGAAGCATGCTGCGGCGGTCGCTCCAGCGAGGCCAGCAGCCAGGCAGTGCCGGAGGCGAGGCGCGCCGCGACGCGGTGATCTGGTTCGAAAGGGCATCTCAGTCCGTGGCGTCTAGGCCGTCACACCCAACGTTGGCGGTGTCGTACGACCGGGCTGTGCTGTGCGATGCGACACCATAACGACACCAAATCGCAATGTTCAACCGAAACGGTCATCTTTTCGTCAAGCGGCCGTCACCCTCCTGTCACGTCTCGGCACCCGTTCGGCAGCCATCAGGACCCGCGGCCGAGCCGCCGCGTCCCACGATCGGAGCCGTGACGCGGGGTCGCGTCACGGGGCAGGCGCGATCCCGGCGAGACTGCTGTCGTGACCTCCTCCCGGTCGGCTCGCGATCCCGTTGCCGCGACCCGGCCGGATGTCGCGGCCGTCGTCCTGGCCGCCGGTGCCGGGTCCCGCTTCCGGGGGCCCGGCCACAAGCTGGATGCCCGCCTCGGCGGGCGCAGCATCGTGGAACGGGCCGTCGACACCGCACTGGCGGCCGGCGTCGGGCCGGTCGTCGTCGTCACCGCGCGGCAGCTCGTCACCGCCATGCACCCAGCCGTCGTGCACGTCGTCAACGACCGATGGGCCGACGGCCAGATCACCTCGCTGCTGGCGGGCATCGAGGCCGCCGACGAGCTCGGCGCCCGGGCCGTCGTCGTCGGGCTCGGCGATCAGCCGTTCGTCACCGTCGACGCGTGGCGGCGCGTCGCCGCCACCGACGCGACGATCGCGGTCGCCACCTACGACGGTCGGCGCGGCCACCCGGTGCGGCTCGGCGTCGATGCGTGGACGCTCCTCCCGGAGCGCGGCGACGAGGGTGCACGCTCGTTGATGCGTCTACGACCCGAACTCGTCGCTGAAGTACCGTGCGATGGTTCCCCGATCGACATCGACACCATGGAGGATCTCAGGCGATGGCAGAGCAACTCGTCAACGAGTTCACCGTGAACCGACCGATCGACGAGGCGTGGGCCGTGATCACCGACGTCGAGCGGATCGCGCCGTGCCTCCCCGGCGCGCAGCTGCAGGAGATCGAGGGCGAGATCTATCGCGGCATCGTGAAGATCAAGCTCGGGTCGATCACACCGCAGTTCAAGGGGCAGGCCACGTTCGTCGAGCGTGACGACGACGCCCACCGCGCCGTCCTCAAGGCCGAGGGCCGCGACACCGGCGGTCGTGGCAACGCCAGCGCGGAGATCCTGGCCAACGCCGAGAGCCTCTCGCCGACCAGCACCCGCGTCATCGTCACCACCGACCTCCACATCACGGGCAAGGTCGCGCAGTTCGGCCGCGGGATCATCGGCGACGTCTCGAAGAAGCTGATGGCGCAGTTCGCCGGGAACCTCAACACGATGCTCGACGAGCCCCCGCCGACGGAAGCGGCCGCCGTTGCGCCCGCAGGCGATGCGTCGCCGCCCGACGCGACGGCGGACGAGGCGACCGCCTCCCCGCCGGCGGGCGACCCCTCCTCACCCGAGAGCGCACTGGGCGCCGACACGCCACGCCCCGAGGCGGCCGCGGTCCCCGACGCGCCGCGGGTGCGCAAGATCGACAGTCCCGCGACCGAACCGGTCGACCTCGCCGGCGTGGCCGGACCGGCCATCCTGAAGCGGCTGGCACCGATCGTCGTCGGGCTGCTCGTGCTGGTGTTCATCGTGCGCCGCCGGCGCTGACTCGAGCGACGTGACCCGGTGACGAGCGAGGTTGATCGGGCCGCCGTGGGCGCGCTGCTCGGTCGCGAACCGCTCGGTTCGTTCGAGGTCGTGGTGCGCGATGACGATGGCGGTCCGGTGGTCATCCGCAACGCCCCCCTGCTCGACGACGGCACGCCGATGCCGACCCGTTACTGGCTCGTCGGGCCGACCGAGGTGCGGGCGGTGAGCCGCCTGGAGTCCGACGGCGGGGTCCGCCGGGCCGAGGCCGAGGTCGACGGCGCGGCCATCGCCGACGCCCACACCCGCTACGCCGCCGAGCGCGACGCGGACCTGCCGCCCGGCGACGCCGAGTCGCCGTCGCCGTCGGGTGGGGTCGGCGGGACCCGCCAGGGCGTCAAGTGCCTGCACGCCCACTACGCGTGGCACCTCGCCGGCGGTGACGACCCGGTCGGGCGCTGGGTCGCCCGGCGCCTCGCCGAGCGCCTCGACGTCGAGATCGGTGCCGCGGTCACCGTGCTGCGCCATGCCGGCACCGACCGGCGGCTGCCGGTCGGTCCGGCGACGCTGCTCGCCGACCAGCTGGTCGATCCCGACCCGGCCACGGCCGCCCAGCTCACCAACGCGATCGGCTTCGTGATGGACCACGTCGACGACGTCGTTCGTGATCAGCCCGAGGTGATGGGAGCAGCCGACGTCCACATCAGCGGCGAGGAGGCCTGGCACCTCGCGACCGTCGAGCACGGTGCTCGGCCCGCCGGCCGAGCGTCGATCGATCGCGACGACGTCGAGGACGTGTTCCGAGCACTGGCCACCGAGAACCGCGCCGACCGGCTGCACAACCCCGGGCTCGACCCCGCCCGCGTCGACACCGTCCTCGGGACGTGTTGCGTGCTCGTCGGCGTGATGCGACGACTCCAGCTCCGCCGCGTCACCGTCCACGCCCCGGCTGGCTCGTGACCGTGCGCCATCCCTCGACCGGCTCGCCGCTGCCCGCGCCGCTGCGGCTGTACGGCCGCCGCGTCACATTGCGCCCGTTGTCACCGCCCGACTTCGCCGAGTGGAGCGACGTGCGCCGGCGCAACGACGTGTGGCTGACGCCATGGGAGCCCCGGCGGCCGCCGTCGCAGCTCGATCCGAGTGTCAACCGCGACGCGTTCAACGCCCGGTGCTCGGCTCGCGATCGGGACGCCGTCGCCGGCCTCGCCTACGGCTTCGGCGTGTTCGTCGACCACCGGCTCTCGGGCGAGGTCAACCTGAACAGCATCCAACGTGGCGCCATGCAGGGCGCCACGATCGGGTACTGGATCGACCAGGCCCGCGCCGGCCAGGGCCTGATCGCCGAGAGCGTCGTCGTGCTGGCGGCGTTCGCGTTCGAGCAGCTCGACCTGCACCGCCTCGAGATCTGCATCGTTCCGCGCAACCACAACAGCCGCCGCATCATGGAGAAGCTCGCCATCCGTGAGGAAGGCATCGCGCAGCGCTTCTTGGAGATCAACGGCGTGTGGGAGGACCACGTGCGCTACGGCTTCACCTACGAGGAGTGGACGCAGCGTCGCGCCGACCTCACGGCGACCTGGTTGTAGCGCCTGGCGGCCGGGCGCCTACTCGGGCGCGACGTGCAGCTCAGGGGCGACGCGCATCGCTTCGGCGCGGGCGGCGCGGGTGGCGGTGCGCCGCTTCCACATCTTCAGCTTCCAGTGCCGCTTGGTGCGCGTGCTCTTGGCGACCTTGTCGCGGGCCACCTCGGGGTCGTTGTGGTGCACGGGCTTCCAGGCCGCACCCGGTTCGTGCACGTCGGCCGGGTCGAGTCCACCACTGACCTGGTTGGCAACGTCCTGCAGCTCGACGTGGATCCGGTGCCGCTCGCTGTGGGCTTGGGCCCGCAGCTCTTCCTTCGGCGGCAACAGCACGTCTGTGGTGCGGTGGCGTTGGCTCATGCGGGCAACCTCCTCGTGCGCTCCTGCGAGCGCCGTGTCCGGTGGTGTTCTGAGCGTCTCCCCGTGCTGTCACCTTAACCGGGCCACGGTGGGCCGGCTACCGCAGTCCCGACCTCACCCGCGCCCATCAGGTCGGCTTGCTGGAGATCTTCGCCTGGAGGGCAGCGATGCGCTCCGCGAACCATGGCTGTTGCGTGCTCCAGGCCTGCGGCCCGAGCTCACGCTTGACCGCCGAAGGGTGATCGTCGATGTCGGCCATCGCCTGGATCGTCTCCTTGACCTTGATGACGAGCGGGCGCGGAGCGGACGCGGCGCGCGCCGCCATCGCCTGCGCCGTGTCGAGCAGCGCGTCATCGTCGACGCAGCGGAACACCAGTCCGACCCGCTCGGCCTCGGCCCCGTCCATCACCTCGCCGAACAGCACCGCCGCCATCGCGACCTGCGGACCGGCGATCCGCCGGAGCATCCACGTGTGCCCGCCACCGGGGTGGATGCCGATCTGCAGGAAGCGGGTGTCGAACCGGGCGCGCCGGGCGGCGATGCGGACGTCGCAGCCCAGGGCGAGGTTCATGCCGGCGCCGACGGCGGCGCCGTTGACGGCGGCGATCGTCGGCAGCGGGCTCCGGGCGATGCGCAAGAAGCCCTCGTAGACGTCGCCCAGGCTGGATTCGTCGGCGTTGGCCAGGTTGCCGAGGTTGGCGCCGGCGCAGAACGCCGGCGGCGCGCCCGTGACGACCACCGCGCCGACTGCGTCGTCCGCTTCGAACGCGTCCATGGCCTGCACGATCTGGGCGACCATCGGCATCGTGAGGGTGTTGCGCTCGGCGGTGTTGTTGAGCGTCAGCGTGCCGACGCCGTCGACGACGGTGGTCAGGACGAGTGTTGGCTCGGAGGACGTCATGTGGGGTTTTCTAGTCCTCCCCCGCCAGTAGCCTCGAACGCCGGATGCTCGACCACGTGTTCACCGACGCCATCAGCGCGCTGCGCGACGCCTTCGAGGCGGCCTTCCTCGAACGCCAAGCCTTCGAAGAGCACTTCCAGGTCGACGTGCTCCTCGGCGACATCACGTGGGAGACGAGCTACGGGCTCCCGGGCGAGGGACAGCCGCCGCGGGTGGTCGCCCACGTCACGTTCGACTGGCCGTCGTGGAGCCAGACCGCCTACCGCCGCTGGTACGTGGACGAGGAGCTGGAGAGCCCGCCGGCCATCGAGATGGAGATCGTCCTGCGGATCCAGCGGCTGGCAGAGCACCCGGCACCCGAGCAGGTGTACTCCACGCTCCCCGAGTCGAGCCCGCTCATCGGCGACGGCCGCCTCGAGCGGGCCGGGCTCACCGTCGAGATCGCCCACCCCGACCCAGTCGACGAAGGTGAGGCCGACGAGCTCGAGTACGCCGTCGAGATCACCTACGAAGGCCTCTACGAGCTGGCCGAGGAGACCCTCGCCGACGGCACCAGCTCACTGCTCGACGAGCACTTCGGCGCGCTCGGCGGGTGGGTGGCGTCGACCCTCGTGCGGCTCGGGGACCTGCGATTCGCGTTCCTGCCCGCCGAGGACGGCAGCACCGACTGACGTCGCGCCCCGCGAGCAGAATGTCCCGATGACCAACGACCCCGTCGATGGGCAGGCACCGACGCCGGTGCTGCTCGACGTCTCCGACCGCATCGCCACGATCACGCTGAACCGCCCGAGCGCCCGCAACGCGCTGTCGAGCGAGGTGCTCAAGCTGATGGCTGCGCTGATGCACGAGGCCGACGGCCGGGCCGATGTCGACGTCCTGATCCTCACCGGCGCCGACCCGGCGTTCTGCGCCGGGCTCGACCTCAAGGAGCTCGGCACATCGGGCGGAAACCTCGATGCCACCGGCGCCGACGGTGGCCTCAACTCGACCGGGGTGCGCGGCCCGTTCCCCAAGTTGTCCAAGCCGATCATCGGCGCGGTCAACGGCGTGGCCGTCACCGGCGGCTTCGAGCTGGCGCTCAACTGCGACTTCCTCGTCGCGTCGGAGCGGGCCAAGTTCGGCGACACCCACGCCCGCGTCGGCGTGATGCCGGGGTGGGGCCTGTCCGTGCTGCTGCCGCAGGCGATCGGCGTGCGCCGGGCCCGCGAGATGAGCTTCACGGGCAATTTCATCAGCGCCCACGAGGCGCTGGGGCTCGGGCTCGTCAACCACGTCGTGGCGCACGAGGACCTGCTCCCGTTCACCCGGTCGCTCGCCGCCGACATCATCGGCAACGAGCAGGACGGCGTGCGCCAGCTGCGGGCCACCTACGCCGCCATCACGTTCGACGACGACGCATGGGAGCAGGAGGCTCGGGCCTCACGGGCGTGGCGCCGCACCATGTTCAGCCCGGAGAAGGTGGCCGAACGACGCGCCGCCATCCAGAGCCGCGGCCGGACGCAGTGACGTCGACGCGTTCGGTGACGGGTCTCCCCGACGGTGACGACGCCGATGTCGTCACCGACGGCGCCGGCGTCGAGCCGGCCTTCCGCGCCGACCGCCGCCCGCTGATCGCCACGATCGCGCTGTCGGCGATCGTCGCGATCGCTGCCGGCCTGGCGATCGCGCTGCACCGCAACGGCCACACGCAAGGCGACGACTTCGCGCTGTACCTGCGGCAGGCCCGCAGCATCTTCGACGGCGACATCTCCCAGGTCGTCGCCGACAACCGCTTCAGCGTCATCAACTCGGGCCCGGCGTTCAGCCCCATCGCATACCCGTGGGGCTGGCCGTTGCTGCTGGCGCCGTTCGTCCACGTCTGGGGCCTCGACTACGAACGCCTGAAGCTGGTCGAGGTCGCGGCCTTCTGCGTGTGGCTGATCCTCGTGCACGGGATCATCCGGCGGCGCGCCGGTCGCCTGCTGGCGCTCGCCGTCGTCGCCGTGATCGGGACCGCCCCGATCCTGTTGGCCCACACCGACCAGCTGTTGTCGGAGTACCCCCATGCTGCCGCCGTCGCCGTCTTCATCTGGTGGATGGACCGGATCAAGGCCCGCCACCCGCTGATCGCCGCGTCGCCCCGTTCACTGGTGCTGCTCGGCGTCCTGGCCGCCGCCGCGTACAACATCCGGCGCGAGGCCGTCGTGCTCGCTGCCGTCATCCTCGTCGTCCAGGTGGCCGAGCTCGTCGCCGCCTACCGCCGCGGCCCGCCGATCCCGGTGCCGTGGAAGACCGTCGCCACGCCCCACGTGGCGTTCATCGGCGCGGTCATCGGCTTCCAGCTGCTGATCCCCTCGATGCTGATGCCCGACAACGGGGACAGCCCGTCGTTCATCCGCGAGCGCATGGGCGACTACGCATCGGTGCTCACCCAGCAGCTCGGCCTGGGTAGCCATCCGGCGCTCGGGACCGTCATCCTGCTGCTGGCCGGCGCGGGCATGGTCATCGGCTGCATCCGCCGGCCACGCCTCGACATCGCGCTGACCGCGGTGACCGTGCTCACGGCGATGACGGTCAGCACGCACTTCCGGATGGTCGGTCGGTACTACTTCCAGATCATGCCGTGGGTGCTGTACTTCGCGACTGCGGCGATTGTCGCCGCCGTGCAGTGGGCGTTGCTGAGCTGGACGCGGTGGGGTGCGGAGGGGCGGGCGCGGGGGGGTGCGGAGGGGCGGGCGCGGGACGGTGCGGAGCGGCGGGCGCGGCGGGGGGCAACGGGCCGGGCGCGGACCGTGGCGGCGTCGGTGGCGGCCCTGCCGTTGCTGTACGTCGTCGCCGTGCACGCGTTCGCGCTGCCCGACGACGTGTCGGCGGCCCGCGACTTCGATCGCTCCGGTCGCCAGCAGGTCGGCCCGACCGACCCGGCGATCACCCCGATCTTCGAGGCCGTCGAGCAGCACACCGACCCGACGTCGGTCATCGCGTACTACCGCGCCCGCACGATGACGCTGCTCACGGACCGGCGGTCGATCCAGACGACCGACATCGACCGCGTCATGCAGTCGGCCGACTACTACGCCCAGATGCGCTACTCGGACTACTCCCAACCGGACATCACCCCGAACGAAGCAGCTGCCCTGGGCCTCGTCGAGGTGTGGTCGGACGCGCGTTGGATCCTGTGGCGGGTGCCCGACCCGGCGCTCGTCCCGAAGAGCGGCTGAGCGCCACTCGCGGGCCCGACGACCCGCCCGGCGGGTGCTGGCGCGGCGCCGGTACCCTTGCGTCGGTGCAAGTGGACCCCCCCGGCACCGTCGACCCGCCATGCGACGACCCGACCGATGAGCTCGACGTCAGCGTCGTCCTGCCCGTGTACAACGAGCGCGGCCACCTGCGCACCGAGATCGACAGGATCAAAGCCGCGCTGAGCGCCTCCCCGTACTCGTTCGAGATCGTCGTCGTCGACGACGGGTCCGACGACGGATCCGAGCTCGACCTGCCGACGATCGAGGGCATCCGGCTGATCCGCCACACCCACAACCGCGGGGCCGGCACCGCTCGGCGCACGGGCACGACCGCGGCGCGAGGGCGGGTCGTCGTGTGGACCGACGTCGACATGACCTACCCCAACGACGAGATACCGGTGCTCGTCAAGGAGATGGAGGGTTACGACCACGTCGTCGGGGCCCGTCGGACCGAGGAGGGCACCACGCGCCTCCTGCGGGTCCCGGCCAAGTGGTTCATCCGCAAGCTCGCCAGCTACCTGACCGAGACCGACATCAAGGACCTCAACTCCGGGTTGCGGGCGTTCCGCCGGGACGTCGCGATGCAGTACGTGCACCACCTGCCGGCGGGGTTCTCGTGTGTGACCACGCTGACGATGTCGTTCCTGTCGAACGGCTACTCCGTCAAGTACGTCCCGATCGACTACTTCCCCCGCGCCGGGACGTCGAAGTTCCACTGGTGGCGCGACACGAAGCGCTACCTGCTGCAGGTCGTGCGGATGACGTTGTCCTACAACCCGCTGAAGGTGTTCCTCCCGGTCGGCGGCGTGCTGCTCATGCTCGGCCTGGTGAAGCTGGGTTTCGACTGGGTGGCCCGCGACTTCCGCCTCGCCGCCAACACCCTGCTGATCCTGCTGGCGTCGCTGCAGGCGATCACGGTCGGGCTGCTCGCCGACCTCATCGTTCGGGCGACCAAACCGTCACGCCAGGTGCCCCCGGTATGACGCCTGCTCCGGGCGTCGGGCATCCCCACTGATGACCGCCTCCGCCGCCAACCAGATCGGCAACACCTACGACAAGTACGGGTCGACCAACCGACTCGAGCAACGCATGATGCGCGGGTTCCTGGGCGCGCTGGACGACCTGCTGGCTGGCCTCGCACCGCGCCGCATCCTCGAGATCGGCGCCGGCGAGGGCCACGTGATGACGCGGCTGCGCGAGCGGTTCTCCGGTGTGCCGTTGGTCGGCGTCGACCTGCCGGACGACGCCCTGAGCGACCAATGGCGCGAGCAGGGACTGGCCTGCATGTTCGGTGATGCCATGACGCTGCCGTTTCCCGACGACTCGTTCGACCTCGTCCTGGCGATCGAGGTGCTCGAGCACGTGGCGCTCCCGGACACCGCGCTGGCCGAACTGTCCCGGGTGTGCTCGGGCGCGTTCATCGGCTCCGTGCCCTTCGAGCCGATCTGGCGGGCCGGCAACCTCGTGCGCCGTCGCTACGTCCGCCAGCTCGGCAACACCCCCGGTCACGTCAACCACTGGACCCGCTGGGGGTTCCAGCGGTTCGTCGAGTCCCGCTTCCACGTCCAACAGGTGCGCAGCCCGCTCCCGTGGACGATGGTCCGGGCGATCCCGATCTCCTGACCCCCGCCGCCCCGGATTCCCCCGACC
>JBEVOM010000007.1:0-4679 GCA_040507575.1 Ilumatobacteraceae bacterium | reverse complement strand
CGGAAGGGGGACATCGTCCGAGCGCCAGCAGGCAGCCGGCGCGGCGGGCAACGGCGGGCGGGATGGACGTCCTGTCCCCGCCCGCCGCTGAGGTCACGGCTGCAGGAGGCCGGCGATCACGAACTCGGTGCGCCGGTTGAGGGCCAGCGCGGCGTCGTCGTTGTTGAGCGTGAGCAGGTCGTTCTCACCGACCGCCCGGGAGGACAGACGGCTCGGCGCGATGCCGGCGGACACCAGGTAGTTCACCACCGCATCGGCCCGCGCCGCCGAGATCGCGTAGTTGGCAGCCTCGTCGCCTCGCTGGTCGGCGTGACCGATCACGAGCACGGTGATGTTCGGCAGCGCGTTCATGATGGCCGCGATCCGATCGAGCTCGAGCGCGTGCGGCGGCAGCACCTCGGCGCTGCCCTCGGGGAAGCGGACCGACGTCAGCTCGACGACGCGCACCCCGACGTTGGTCGGCACGGCCGGGTTGATCGTGAGCAGGTTGGCCACGGCGGCGTCCTGGCCCGGCTTGGCGTTGGCGATGGCCAACGCCTGCAGCTTGTCCTTCGCCGTTTGGTCGGTGACAGCACCGGTGAGCGTGATCTGGCTCACGTCGAAGATCGCCAGGACCGGCGCGGGGCTGCCATCGGGCAACGTGTCGTACAGCGCCGGTGTGGTGCTGGCCGGCGCGGTCGTCGGTGGCGGCGGCGGCGGTGCGGCCGTCGTGGTCGGCGCCGCGGTCGTCGTCACGTCGGCCTCGGTCGTGGTCGTCGACTCGTCGTCGCCTGCGCCGGTGGCCACCGAGTCCCCTGTGGCGAGGGAGCTCTTCGTCGTGCCGGCGGACTGCGGCGAGTCGCTGGGTTCGGTGCCGACCGTCTCTTCCGTGGAGCTCGCCGATGCGGCCGCCGCGGCCGGGTTCAACGACCCACTGGTGCTGTCGTCATCGCCTCCGCCGCGGCTCTGCAGCACGAAGAACCCGATCAGGGCCAGGGCCACCACCCCGACGATCACTCCGACGATCCGCCCGGTCGAGCGCCCGCCCTCTTCCTCGTCATCGTACTCGTACATGTTCACCCTCCCCTGATCCACGACATGGTCGTCGTGATACGAGGACCCGTACGGCTCCTCGCGATGCGCTCTCTCGGGGCGTTCACGGCCGCCCCTGCCCGCCGTGCGCCGGCGCAGGGCACATCATCGCACCTCACGACCCCCTTGTGCGCTCGCACCCGCCCCTGACGGGTCAGCGGGCGCCGCGCTGCGTCAACACGACGCCGACGGTCCGCACGAGGATGCGGACGTCGTGGAGGAGTGACCAGTTGTCGACGTAGTACTGATCGAGGCGCTTGTACTCGTCGAACGTCGTGTCGGAGCGGCCCGAGACCTGCCACATGCCGGTGATGCCGGGCAGCACGCGGAGGCGGTCGTGGACGTCGTCGGTCCACTGCTCGACCTCCGAGGCCAGTGCCGGCCGGGGGCCGACGACGCTCATCTCGCCCTTCAGGACGTTGACGAACTGCGGGATCTCGTCGATCGAGTACTTGCGGAGAACGGCCCCGACCCTGGTGACGCGAGGGTCCCTGGCCATCTTGAACATCGGGCCGTCAGCCTCGTTGAGGTCGGCCAACTCGGCCTTGCGGGCGTCGGCATCGGCGACCATGGTGCGGAACTTGAGCACCCGGAACGTGTGTCCGCCGCGCCCGACACGCTCCTGGGCGAACACGACCGGGCCGGGTGACGTGACTTTGACAGCCAGCACGACGACCAGGGCAATCGGAGCGGTCAACGCGAGGGCGATCAGCGACAGCGTGATGTCGAACGCCCGCTTGGCGACGGCGTGCATGCCGCCACGCTGGACCTGCTCGACGTAGACCAGGGTGCGCCCGCCGATGTCCTGGGCGCGGAACCGAGCGATGTCGATGTCCCGCAGGCCCGACGACAGCGCGACGTGGTACCCGTCGTCGCACAGCTCGCGGGTCAGTCTGTTGACGAGCGCAGACGGCACCGAGGCGAGCGAGATCAGGACACCGGTGGCGCCGGTCTCGGCCAGCACCTCGGCCGTGTCCTCGTACCGGCCGAGGACGCTGACGCCGCCCCGCGTGACCAGGTCGTCGGGCCCGATGAACCCGAGCACGTCGTACCCGAGCTCGGGTTGCCGTTCGGCGGCGTGCATGAGGGCGATGGCGTCGGCGTCGGTCCCGATGATGACGATCGGCCGCGACAGCCGGCCGTCGCGGCGCATGCGGGCGAAGATGCGCCGGGCGCCGGTCCGCTCGATGATCAGCGCGAACGGGACGAACACGACGACCGACAGCACCCAGAGCCGGGACAGCGCCTTGAACTGGAGCGCGAACGACAGCGCCAGCATCAGCCCGACGGACATCAACGTGGCGTTGAGGATCCGGCGGACCTCCTCGCCGGCGCGAGCGACGGCCCGGGCGAGGTACAGCTTGTTCAGCGCCATCGCGAGGAGCCAGATCGGGAACGTGACGAAGGCCAGGAGCACGTGCGTCCGTTGAACGCCGAGGCGGTCGGGCTGCACGATGGCCTGCCAGACGAACGCCATCGTCATGCCGATGGCGATCGCGACGACGTCGGCGCTGACGAGCCGGGCCTTGAGCGTCGACGGGGCGAGGGCCTGGCGGGCGACTCGTGGCGCGTCCTGACGACGAGCCTCGATCGGTTCAGACGTCGACAGATCAACACCTGTCGACGCGCGACCGCCCATCATGTTGCCCGCGTCCCTCAATTATCCGCCCGCTTCGTTCGCTGGGAGGCTACTACGAACCTCTGGTCCCTGCAATCAGACCCACGAGAGCCGCACCTGTCGCATGTGATACGTATGGGTGCTCTGTGACCTCGATCGATCGCCCGATCCCGACCGATCCCGAACGCGGCCGGTCGACGACCGTCGCGGC
The DNA here is from genome assembly GCA_040507575.1 of Ilumatobacteraceae bacterium. Lineage (GTDB taxonomy): Bacteria > Actinomycetota > Acidimicrobiia > Acidimicrobiales > Ilumatobacteraceae > JALZMG01. The sequence continues at coordinate 1,779 of JBEVOM010000007.1, read as the reverse complement.
GAGCGGCTCCTCCGTCGAGCTCGGGCCCGGCCCGGCGCTCCTCACCGTCTCGGGAACGATCGATCCCGGTGTGCAAAGCACCATCGAGTCGGGCCGCCGCCCTCGCGCCGACTACCTCGAGATGGCGGCGGCGTTCGGTGCCGACGTCATCGACTACCCCGAGGCTCGCCGCGCCACGGGGCGCATCGGCCGCCTCGTCCACCGGCTCGGCGGCGACGACGCCGTGCTTGCACTCGCCTGCTTCCGCCGGCGGCGTCGATACCGCACCGTGTTCACGGACGGCGAGCAGGTCGGCATCCCGTACGCCGTGCTGACCTGGCTGGCCCGGCGCCGTCCCCGCCACGTGATGATCGGCCACGTGCTGTCACCGCGCAAGAAGGCCCTCATCCACCGGTTGCTGCATCTGCAACGACGCATCGACATCGTCGTCGTCTACGCGCAGGCCCAGCGAGCGTTTGCCGTCGACCAGCTCGGCTATCGACCCGACCAGGTCGTCCTCACCCCGTTCATGGTCGACACGGCGTTTTGGGCGCCGGAGCATGTCGTGCCGACCGGACGTCCACGACCGATGATCTGCTCGGTCGGCCTCGAGCGGCGCGACTACCCGACGCTCGTCGACGCTGTCCGCGACCTCGACGTCGACGTCGTCGTCGCCGCCGCCAGCCCGTGGTCGAAGCGGTCGAGCTCGGCGTCGGGCATCGACATCCCGACCAACGTCGAGGTGCGCAGCTTCGACCAGTTCGAGCTGCGCGCGCTGTACGGTGACTGCGCGTTCGTCGTCGTGCCACTCGAAGAGACCGACTTCCAGGCCGGCATCACCACGATCCTCGAAGCGATGTCGATGGCCAAGGCCGTCGTCTGCTCATTGACCGTGGGGCAGACCGACACCATCGTCGACGACGTGAACGGCCTGTACGTCCCACCCGGCGACGCAGCCGCCCTGCGATCGGCGATCGAACGGCTGCTCGCCGAGCCCGAACTGGCCGACCGGCTCGGCGCTGCCGGCCGCGAGTGGTGCCGCGCCCACGCCGACATCGAGGTGTACGCGAGCGACCTGCGAGCGACCCTGGCCGGACCCTGACCGGGTCGCCATCAGCCCGTCGGGCCGCCGACCGGGGTGCGCTCGGCCGACGGGAGCGGCCCGACCCGGTGCGGTTCGAGCTGGCGCAGCAGGCGGGCCGGGACCCCGGCCACCAGCGTGTCCGGCGCAACGGATCGGGTGACGACGGAGCCGGCGGCCACGATCGCCCCTGCGCCGATCGTGACGCCGGGCAGCAGCGTGGCCCGGGTGCCGATCCAGCTCCCGGGGCCGATCTCCACCGGGTCGGCCACCGACCCGTAGGCCCGGCGATCGCTCGCCCCGATCTCGTGGGACGATGTGATCACCGACACCTCGTGACCGAGGTAGGCGTCGTGACCGACGACGATCGGGGCCGACGTGTCGAAGCGGCAGCCGTCGTTGACGAAGCAGTCGTCACCGAACGAGATCCGCTCGTACGGGTTGGCGCCCCCGGCGATCCAGACCTTGCCGCCGAACGTCGCCCGCTCGCCGATGGCAAGGCCCCCGAGCCGCAGGACGCGCAGTCGGACCCGACCCAGCGTGAACGGTGGGATCAGATCGTTCACCGCGAGCGCGAGCGTGAGGCGCGGGTTGTGCGAGCCCAGCTCGTCCAGCCACAGGCGCGTGATGCGCCACCACGCATCGGTCATCCGGCGGACCACCATCGACAGCTGTTCCTCCTGCTACGCCAGCTGGAGCTCGAGGACGGTGATCGACGA
>JBEVOM010000216.1:0-10981 GCA_040507575.1 Ilumatobacteraceae bacterium | reverse complement strand
GATATCGGGACCCTCCGCGCCCGGACATCCGGGACAGGCGGCGCTGTGTCGTCGAGCCGCTCGGTGACCGTCGTCGGAGGCGGTCATGCGATCCTGCGGGCATGGACCTTCAACTGGACGGCAAGCGGGCGATCGTGACCGGCGGGAGCCGCGGCATCGGCAAAGCGGTCGCCAGGACCCTGGCCATCGAGGGGTGCGACGTCGTCATCGCCGCCCGCAGCAACCCGGCGCTGGAGGAGGCGGCCGACGAGCTGTCGGCCGAGACGGGCCGCGACATCATCGCCCACGTCGTCGACACAGGGGAGGACGCGTCCGTGCGGGCGCTCGTCGCCGCGTCGATCGAGCGGATGGGTGGCGTCGACATCCTCGTGAACAGCGCGGCCAAGCCACTGGGTCAGTCGCCTCCGCCGAAGCTGGCCGAGGTCACCGGTGCGCTGTTCTGGGAGGACATGAACGTCAAGGTTCTCGGCTACCTGCGCATGGCCCAGGCCGTCGCGCCGTCGATGATCGCCCAGCGCTGGGGTCGGATCGTCAACATCTCTGGGCTCGGCGCCCGCAGCACGGGCGCGGTGATCGGATCGATGCGCAACGTCGCCGTCGCCGCGATGTCCAAGAACCTGGCCGACGAGCTCGGCCCCCACGGGATCAACGTGACCGTGGTCCACCCCGGCCTGACCCGGACCGAGGCGACGCCTGGCGTGGTGCAGCGCGTCGCCGCGGCAAAGAACATCGCCCTCGACGACGCCGAGGCGTCACTCGTGCGCAACTCGATCCAGCGGCTCGTCGACGCCACCGAGGTCGCCGACGTCGTTGCCTTCCTCGCCTCGCCGCGTGGCGGTTCGATCACCGGTGACGCCATCGCCTGCGGCGGCGGCCAGGTCGGCCCGATCTACTACTGACCGCGCGGCGCGTCCCGGTCGCTGCGCGAGGTCTCGGACCTCGTCCGGCGACTACGTTGCCGGCAGCGCCGCGCCGAGCGGCCACGGTCCGGGAGATGGCATGCGGTTGCAACGAACGGTCGCCACTGGCGGGTCTCGGCCCATCGCCTTCGGCCACCACCAGCCCGACCGCGTCGTCGACAACGCCGAGATGGCCAAGATCGTCGAGACCAGCGACGAGTGGATCCGGTCGCGCACCGGGATCGTCACGCGGCGGGTCGGAGGTGACGACGACACCGTCCCCGAGATGGCGCGGCGCGCTGCGTGCCACGCGATGGCGACGGGCGACCTCGACCCGGCCAGCGTCGACCTGGTGATCGTGGCGACGATGACCGCCGAGCACCGCTCGCCGAACGTGGCCGGGATGGTGTCGGCGGCGATCGGCACGTCTGGCGCCGCGGTGATGGACATCAACGTCGCCTGCTCCGGCTTCGTCCACGCGCTGGCCGTCGCCGACATGGCGATCCGCTGCGGGTCGTCGACGCGGGCCCTCGTGATCGGTTCCGAGAGGATGACGGCGTTCACCGACATGACCGATCGGTCGACGTGCGTCCTCACGGCCGACGGCGCCGGCGCCGTCGTCCTCGACGCGTCCACGGAGCCGTGCGTCGGTCCGGTGGCATGGGGCTCGACGCCCGAGATGGTCCAGGCCGTCCGGATCCAGCCGCCGTCGAACCTGTTCGCCCAGGACGGGCGGGCCGTCTACCGGTGGGCGCTCACCCATGGCGCGGCGAACGCGCGTCGCGCCATCGAGCTGGCCGAGGTGGATCCGGATCGCATCGAGGTGCTGGTGACGCACCAGGCGAACCTGCGCATCATCGAGCCGCTGGGCACGCAGCTCGGCATGTCGGAGCGGATCGTCGTCACCGATGTCGTGGAGTCGGGGAACACGTCGGCGGCGAGCATCCCGCTCGGGCTGTCGAAGTGGTGGCACGCCGGACGGATCCCGTCGAACGCCCTCGCGCTGCTGTTCGGCTTCGGCGGCGGGTTCGCGTTCGCGTCGACCGTCATCCGCACGCCCGAACGGTCCTGATCAACCGGGGGGCGCGTCCGATCCCGACAGGTCGGGGAGGAACAGCTCGGACGTCGGCCGGTCGAGCTCCATGTGCTCGTCCGGTGCCGGAGCGAGGACGTCGGGGATGTACGTCTCCAGCGCCTCGTCCAGCGTGACGTCGCGGCCCTGGCGTTCCGACTCGAACCAGCGATGCTCGAGGATCTGGTGGTAGATCTCCGCCGCCTGCAACTTGCCTCTGATCGCCGGTGGGATGGCGCCGATCAACGGCTCGAACCGCTGGTCCAGCCACCGGACCGCCGTGATGTTCTCCGACGGTGACAGTCCGGTGCGGGCCCGCAGCTCGGCCCCGAAGCTGCGGATGTCGTCCAGCAGGCGGCGGGCCTGGTTCTCGCCGGCCCACAGGCCGGTGAGCGCGAACAACCGGTCCTGGTGATAGCCGGGCTCGACGACGCGGGGCGCGAAGCGCAAGCGGGTGCCCTCCTCGTCGGTCAGCACCTCCATCTCGTCGACGTCGAAGCCGAGCTCGTGCAGCCGCTGGATGCGTTGCTCGACCTTCCACATCTCCGAGATCGTGAACTCCTCGGTCGCCGTCAGCTCGACCCACAGGTCGGTGTAGCGCGCCTCGAGGCTGGCGGCGATCGCGAACGGGTCGATGTCCTCGATCAGCCGGCCCCCCATCTGCAGGTCGAGCAGCCCACCGGCGAGGTTCTCGGTGGCGATGTCCAGGTCCATCTGGCGCTGTCCGTCGCTCAAGGTCTGGTACCGCTCGCTCGTCTCGACGTCGATGATGTACGCCTGCAGCGCCCCCGCATCGCGCCGGAACAGCGTGTTGGACAGCGAGCAGTCTCCCCAGAAGAAACCGGCCAGGTGGAGCCGGACGAGCAGGCCGACGAGGGCGTCGAGCAGCCGTTCGCCGAGGTACGGGATGGCCATGCCCCTCCCGGCGAGCAGCGTGCGGTAGGGCAGCGAGTAGTCGAGGTGCCTCGTGAGCAGGAGCCCGTCGCGTTCACCGGAACGGCCGGTGACGACGCCGACCACGGTCACCGTCGGCACGCGGTCCTCGACAAGGTTGCGCAGCAGCCGGTACTCGCGCAACGCGAGGTGGTCGGGAAGCTCCTTCACGACGTAGGACGTCCGGTCCGGGCCGTCGCCGAGCTCGACCAGACGGACCACGTGGCGGTGCAGGCCGAGGACGCCGTGCATGTGGGGCAGGTCCCAGTCGTCGAGATCGGCGGCGAACGGCAGCGCGCCGAGGTGCGGATGGTCGGCCGGATCGGCGAACTGCAGGCGCACGGCCGCCCATCATGGCCCGCCGCGATCCGGTGTCCGGACCGCGTGTCCACACGCCGGCACGATGAACCGGTGCGCACCCGGCCACCGCGTCAGTCCCGGTGGAGCACCTCGAAGCGCTCGAACACGGTCGCCATGTCGGGGTCGAAGGTGATCCCGAGCGTCGGCAGCACCCGGGCGAAGTAGCGCTCGTGTGACGCGAGCCAGTCGGGGCGGGTGCGGTCGCCCTCGCCTTCGTCCCACGCGAAGGCGTCGTCGACCGACGACAGCGGGCCGATGCGCACCTCCGTCGTGCGGATCAACGCCCGAGGACGACCGGCGCCGTCGGTGGCGATCCACATCGCCCCGACCTCGGGCACGGCGGCGCCGTCGTGCTCGAGCTCGGCGAGCGACGCGACGGTGGCCCGCTTGGGTCCGTGCACGACGAGCTCGATGAGCGAGTCCGCCATCTCCGGGCTGTCGCCGAACGCCTCGACCACGGACGGGAGCGGCGTCTCGGGATCGATCACGCCGTCTGCCAGCGCCCCTCGCCAGAACGCGACCAGCGACGCCGGGTCCACGACGGGCGGCGCGCTCACGGACGCTCCTCCCGCTTGGCCTCGTCCCAGAGCGCGTCGAGGCTCGCCAGCGCCGCCGCCCGCAGGTCGATCTCCCGCTCCCCCGCCAGCACCTCCACGCGCTCGAAGCGGCGGCGGAACTTGGCCGCCGCCGCCCGCACTGCCAGTTCGGCATCGGTGTCGGTGTGACGGGCGACGTTCACCAGCGCGATCGCGACGTCTCCGAGCTCGTCGGCGATGCGCTCGGGATCGCCGCCGGCGATCGCGTCGCGCAGCTCGGCGACCTCCTCGTCGACCTTGGCCAGCGGGCCGTCGACGTCGGGCCAGTCGAATCCGACCTTGGCCGCCTTGCCCATCACGTGCTGGGCGTACGCCAGCGCCGGGAGGGAGCGGGCGACGCCGTCGAACACCGACGTGCGGCCCTTCTCGTCGCGCTTGATCTCGTCCCAGTTCGCCTTGACGGTCCCGGCGTCGTCGGCGACCACCGTGCCGAACACATGGGGGTGGCGGAGCACGAGCTTGTCGTGGATGCCCTGGGTCACATCGGCGATCGAGAAGCGGCCCTCCTGCTCGGCGATCGTGGCGTGGAGCTCGATCTGGTAGAGCACGTCGCCGAGCTCCTCGACGAGCGCCTCCTCGGTGGCCGGGTCGTCGGGGTCGAGGGCCTCGAGCGCGTCGACCAACTCGTAGGTCTCCTCGACGAGGTACGGCACGAGCGACGCGTGGGTCTGCTCGCGGTCCCACGGGCACTGCTCGCGCAGCGTCCGGGTCAACTCGTGGAAGCGCACGTACCCGGCCGCGACCGGCGCTCCCAGCGCGGGCACGTAGAGGCACGTCAGATGATCGGCCACGACCGTGCGGTCGAGCTCGCTCCACGTCGTCTCGATGATGAGCTCGTCGATCGTGCCCAGGCGCTGCAGGATGACGACCGGCTCGTCGCCGGTCGCCTCGTCGACAGCCAGCTTGACGTCCGACAGGACCCAGTCCGCGTGCGTGTGGGCGATCAGCATCGGCCCCGTGACCCCAGCGGCCGCCGTGGCGAACGTGTGCCCGTCGACCAGCCGCACGCCGGCCCCGACCGGGTCGACGCCGAGCCTCGCCCACGCCACGTCGAGGAACGACATCGCCGGCCGCACGTCGCAGCGCACCCGGTCGTCCTCGCGCAGCAACTGCACCGTCCGTTCGAGGACCAGCGGCGAGCCCGGTACGGCGTACAGCACCTCGCCGTGCTCGATCGCCGCGGCCACGACATCGTCCACGATGGCCACGTACACGTCCTCGAAGCGCTCGGCCTCGTCGTAGCGGCCGTCGAACGAGATCGCCGCGCCGACGAGGTGGGCGCTGGGGTGCCGGTCCGTGCGCAGGTAGCGGTGCGGGATCCGGGCGATGGTCGCCAGCGTCTCGGTCGTCACGTGGTCGGGCGCGCCCGGCCCGAGCCCGACGACCACGACGACGGGCCGCTCGTCGGTCACCGCCGTCACCTCGATCTCCCTCAGAGGGCGACGACGGCGCGAGTGGGGCTGTCCCAGCGTCCGTAGCGCGGGTCGATCTGCACGTCCGCCTGCGCGGCGTACGCGTCGAACAGCAGCGCGCCCGCCTGCTGCTCGAACAGCGTGTCGAGCGCCTCGCCGACCTCGTCGTACGGCCGCTGCAGCAGGATGTGCCAACCAGCGCTGCTCTCGACGGGCCGGGTCGGCACTCCGACGCCGGCCTCGTCGGCGGCGACCACGAGCTCGGGGACCTGCCCGAGCGCCGACCGAGCGATGCAGTCGCCACCGCCGTCGGTGAGGACCCCACCGTTCTCGGCGGCGGCCGGATCGGTCGAGCGTTCGGCGGCCAGGCCCGCGAAGTCGGCCCCCTGGTCGAGCTCGACGAGCACGTCGTCGGCTTCGGCCGCGGTGGCGACGACGATGTGCCGGGCGCAGATGACGCCGAGGCTGGCCGGCGACTCGTTGTAGCGCTGCTCGATCTCGGACGTCGACGGTGCCGCGACGCGCTCGCGGGCCGCCAGTGCGGCCTGCGCCTCCACGACCGTGTCGAGGAGCTCGGGAACGTCGCGCAGCGCCTCGTCCTCCGGGATCGAGTCGAGCACGGTCTGGCGATCGGCGTCGGTGACGGTGATCCCGGCCTCGGCGAGGTACGTGGCGCTCAACGTGGTGCTGACGAGGTACGTCAGCCACTGCCGGCCGTCGCCGCCGGCGACGGTGTCGGTCTCGTCGTCGACGACGAGACGGCTGAGCTCGGGCTCGCTGGCCAACAGCGTCAGGAAGTCCTGGTACTCCTGGCGCGTGATGGCGGTGCCCTGCACGACCGCGGCATCGTCGTTCTCGTCGAACGTGGCACACCCGGTGAGCACCAGCAACCCGGCGAGCGGGACGAGCAAGCCAGCAGCGCGACGGCGGATCACGGCGGTGAAGCTACCGCTCGCGCCGGGTCGCCGACAGGTCCGGTCACCGGCGGAACGAGCTGGCGCAGGAACCCGACGAGGAACGTCGCCGGCTCGGCGCGGCGCGGGATCGGGACGACGAGCTGGCGGGCGTCCTCCTTGTACTTCGAGTCGCGTGACAGCCGCCGCAGGCGCGTCGCCTGGCTCAGCTTCAGATCGATCGGCCCGAGACGCGCCTGGTCGGAGGAGATCGTCAGCTCGGTGAGCCCGAGGCGGTGGCATTCGGCGCGCAGGTCGCCGACGCCGAGGAGGGCCTCGGCGGCGGCGGGGAGCGGTCCGTAGCGGTCCAGCCACTCGGCGCGGATGTCGGCGACCTCGGCGGGCGTGGTGACCGCGGCGAGCCGGCGGTAGGCCTCCAGGCGCAGCTCCTCCTTGGCGACGTAGTCGGCGGGCAGGAACGCGTCGGTCGGGACGTCGAGCTTGATCTCGGCCGGTGGGCGGATCGGCTCGCCCTTCATCTCGGCGACCGCTTCGGTGACCATCTGGCAGTACAGGTCGTAGCCGACCGCGGCGATGTGGCCGGACTGGGCCTGGCCGAGCAGGTTGCCGGCACCGCGGATCTCGAGGTCGCGCATGGCGATCTTGAACCCGCTGCCGAGCTCGGTCGCCTCGCCGATCGTCTTCAGCCGCTCGTAGGCCTCCTCGGTCAACGTGACGTCGGTCGGGTGGAACAGGTAGGCGTAGGCCCGCTGACCGCTGCGCCCGACCCGCCCCCGCAGCTGGTGCATCTGGCCGAGGCCGAGCAGGTCCGAGCGTTCGACGACGAGCGTGTTGACCGTCGGCATGTCGATGCCCGACTCGATGATCGTGGTGCACACGAGCACGTCGAAGCGGCCGTCCCAGAAGTCGACGACGACCTGTTCCAGCGTGCCCTCGTCCATCTGTCCGTGGGCGACGGCGATGCGCGCTTCGGGCACCAGCTCGCGCAGCCGGGCCGCGGCGTGCTCGATCGAGCGGACCCGGTTGTGGACCCAGAACACCTGGCCTTCGCGCAGCAGCTCACGCCGGATCGCCTCGACGGCGACACGCTCGTCGTAGCCGCCGACGAACGTGAGGATCGGCTGGCGGTCGGCCGGCGGGGTCTGCAGCAACGACAGATCGCGGATGCCGACCAGGCTCATCTCCAGGGTCCTGGGGATCGGCGTCGCCGTGAGCGTCAGCACGTCCACGTTCGTCTTGAGCTGCTTCATCTGCTCCTTGTGCTGCACACCGAAGCGCTGCTCCTCGTCGACGACGAGCAGACCGAGGTCCTTGAAGTGGACCTGGTCACCGAGCAGGCGGTGGGTGCCGATGACGCAGTCGACGTCGCCCGAGTCGATCCCCGCGACGACGTCGCGCGCCTGGGCCGGCGTGAGGAACCGGCTCAGCGTCTCGACGCGGATCGGATAGCCGGCGAAGCGGTCGGCGAAAACGTTGCCGTGCTGGCTGGCCAGCAGAGTCGTCGGGGCCAGCACGGCGACCTGCTTGCCGTCCTGGATGGCCTTGAACGCAGCTCGGATGGCGACCTCGGTCTTGCCGAAGCCGACGTCGCCGCACAGGAGCCGGTCCATCGGGTACGGCCGCTCCATGTCGGCCTTCACGTCGGTGATGGCGACGCGCTGGTCGGGCGTCTCGACGAAGGGGAAGGCATCCTCCATCTCCGCCTGCCACGGCGTGTCCTGGCCGAACGCGTAGCCCTCGGCGTTGACCCGCTTCTGGTAGAGCACGACCAGCTCCTGGGCGATCTCCCGCACGGCGGAACGGACCCGGTTCTTGGCCTTGGCGAAGTCGCCCCCGCCGAGGCGGTGCAACGTCGGAGCCTCGCCGCCGACGTACTGGCGCAGGACGTCGATCTGGTCCGACGGCACGTACAGCTTGTCGTCGCCCTTGTAGGCGACGAGCAGGTAGTCGCGCTCGATGCCGCCGATCGTCCGCTTGACCATGCCCTCGTACTTGCCGACGCCGTGCTGGACGTGGACGACGTAGTTCCCCGCCTTGAGGTCCTCGAAGAAGGCGCTGCTGTCCCGGCGGCGCACGCGTGGGCGACGGTGGGCCCGGCGCCGGCCGGTGAGGTCGGCTTCGGCGACGATCGCCAGGCGGGCCGCCGGCAGTGTGACGCCCATGTGCAGCGGCGCCGTGACCACGTGCCCGCCGGGCCGGGTGAGATCGCCGGCATCGCCGCGGTGGATGGGCAGGTCGAGTCCCTGGTCGCGCAGCAGCTCGGCCAAGCGGTCGGCCGAGCCGTCCCCGTCGGCGGCGACGACGACGCGGTAGCCGTCGGCGAGCAGCTGGGTGAGGTGGGTCACGAGGCCCGAACCGTCCCCCACCACCGGGCCCCATCCCGACGCGTGCACGACCGGGGTGTCGGGTGATTCCGGCGAGGAGTCGATCGTCCACGGGGCGTCGCGCCCGACCAGCAGGCGGGCCGGGTCGGCGTGGAGCCGCGGGAACGGCCGGTCGGGAGCGCGGCCCCACGTCGACGCCAGCGCGCTGGCCAGATCGTCCTCCTCGGCGAGGAGGTCGATGGCGCGATCGCGCATCCGGCGGGGTTCGACGAGGATCACCTTGGCGCTCGCCGGCAGCACGTCGGTGAGCAGTTGCACGTCGTCGTCACCCGGCTCGACGAGCCAGGGGAGCCAGCTCTCCATGCCGTCGAACAGCGCGCCCTCGGCGAGGCGCTCCCACTGCTCGCGCCCCCAGGGCTCGGTGCCGACGAGCTTCGAGGCCCTGGCCCGCACGTCGTCGGTCGGGATCAGCTCGCGGGCCGGGAAGATCACCGCCTCCGTGAGGTCGGCGTCGGAACGCTGGTCGCTGACGCCGAAGCGGGTCAGGCGGTCGACCTCGTCGCCCCACAGGTCGATGCGGACCGGCGTGTCGGCCGTCGACGGGAAGACGTCGACGATGGCACCGCGTCGGGCGATCTCACCGCGATGCTCGACGAGCTGCTCGCGGCGGTAGCCGAACGAAACGAGACGGCTGACGAGCTCGTCCGGGTCGATGATGTCACCGGGCCGGACGATGATCGGATCAGTGGTCGCGGCCTCGGGACCGAGCCGCTGCAGCAACCCGCGCACACCTGTGACCACGACGGCCGGGCAGCGCTCGGGATCGCGCAGCCGCCACAGCACCTCGAGACGGCGCCCCATCGTCTCGACCGATGGGCTGACCCGCTCGAACGGCAGGGTCTCCCAGGCCGGGAACACCGCGACCTGGCGCTCGGGCAGGAACTGGGAGAGGTCGTCGCCCAGCTGGGCGGCCATCGTCGTCGTGGGCGCCGCCACGACCAGTGGACGGCGGTTCGACAAGGTGGCGAGTGCGGCGATGGCAACCGGCCGGGCGACCTCGACGACGGCGAGCCGGGCATCGGGCTGTCCGAGGGCGCGCATCAGCGCCGGCTCGTCGCGGAGTAGCGGGGGGAGATCAGCCAGTCGCACGGGCGGTCAAGGGTAGCGACGCGACCTGGTCGCCGGACCGGCCAGGACTGGAGCAGTGGCCGCGGCCCTGCGTCGCGGCCGCCGCCGATCCGCGCCCGTCGCTCGCCGGCCGCGTCGTCGACTCCACCGGGCCGCTCGGCACCGCCGCCCGCGACCACGTCGCGGCCACGCTCGCCTGACGACGCTCGGGGCGCCGGTGTTCACAGCATCGCCGCGCCGTCGATCGCCCGCTCCACCCACCAGTCGAGCTCGGCCTCGTCGCCGAACGCCTTCTCCCACCCGAACTGCACGACCGCCCCGAGCAGGCCCAGCGCGAGCTGGCGGTCCCACCAGGGCGCGGTGTCCACCCCGTGTCGGCCGAGCGCGATCCGGAGATCGTCGATCGTCGACTCCTTCGTGTGGCCCTGCGGCAACCGCGCGCGGTTCAGCGCCAGGTACCACGCGAGCTCGTGGGCGACGGGGCCCTCGCCGCCGTACGCCCAGTCGATCAGCACCGTGCGTCCGTCGCCGGCCCGGCCGAGGTTGCCGAACTTCCAGTCACCGTGGATGAACGTCGACGGCGTCGCACCGAGTGCCTCGGCCAGCGGACCGACGTCGGCGTGGAGCGCGCCCACGGTCTCGCGCAGCGCGGCCGGCACCCGCCCGGCAAACCGGGCCCAGCCCTCCATGGCGAGGCGCGGCACCGGTTCGGGATAGCCGAGATCGCGCTCGGTGGCGACGCTGACCGGTGCGAACGTGCACCACCGCTGGCCGTACGGGAGCAGCCCGACGTCGTCGTGCCATCCCCACATCCGGGCCGACATCGCCGCCAGGTGCTCGATGGCCGCGACGTGCGTCGCCTCGCCGACCGGCTCGTCGCCCAGCGGGACGAGCTCGGCGCCGACGTCGCGCATCACGATCGCCGCGCCCCACCCGTTCCGGCCCCACGGCGCCGCGCCGAGCACGGCATGGTCGATCACCGTCGGGGCGACGTCCATGGCCCCGCACGCCCACAACCGCAGCGGCAGGCAGCCGATGTCGCCGGCCGAACGCAACGCGAAGTCGTGGTCGACGTGGACGTACTTCACGATGCACCGCTCGCCGTCGAGCTCCACGCGCTCGAACGTCGCCGACGACCGGGCGTCGGCCGGCCGGAACGGCTGGCGGCTCCCGGCGCCGGCGAGCAGCTCGTCCACGTCGGCCGCCACGGGGCGCCTGGTCAGGGCCATGGCAGGCAGTCTCGCGCCGTGTGGTCGGATCGTCGTCGCAGGCGTGACCACACCGTGCGCGATGCGCAGCGGCACGCGACCTGGGCGCGCAGGGTCTCGATATCGGGACCCTGC
>JBEVOM010000147.1:0-2586 GCA_040507575.1 Ilumatobacteraceae bacterium | reverse complement strand
AAACGCCTCCACTGGAAGACCCCAGCCGAGGCCCTCGCAGAACTACTCTCCGAACCGTTCAACCCGCCCGGTGTTGCGATGACCGGTTGAGTCCGCCGTCGCACGTGCGACCAATATCCGGACCGAAACACGTCAGATGGCGGTCACGTCGACACGACGTCGAGGCCGAGGCCGAGGGCGATGCCGATCTGGCCGGGGTCGAACGTGACGAACCGCACCGGCCCGGGCATCCGCTCCGCCGCGGCGAGGTGGATCGCGCTGGTGAGTCGCACCGGTTGCTCGCGGGCCAGGCCGGCGGCGCGGTCGAGGCAGCGCTGGTCGACGGGGACGACGTGGACGTGGTCCCACGCCAACCGCACCGCGTCTTCCAGATCGAGGCGCAGGACGGCTTCGTCGGTGAGGCGGTCGATCGCCGGGAGCGCCTCGGTGAGGGCCAGCGCCGATGCGCTCCACACCGGGTCGTCGTCGAGCGCGGCGAGGACGACGGCCCGCGGCGCGCCGTCGACGGCGATCGCCAGCAGCGCGCTCGTGTCCAGCGCGACCGTCACGGGACTGCCGCCCCGCAGTGGGTCGACCGCACGGTCAGCCCCGCAGCTCGACGAGGGCCCGGTCGATGCGGACACCTGTCCTGACCATCACCGGTGCCGGCGCCCGCCACGGACCCGAGCGCCGCGGCGGCACGACAGCCCCGCTGGCCACCAGTCGGTCGAGGTCGGGGGCCTGGTCGTCGATCGGGCCCAACTGGGCCGCGGGTCGTCCGGCGACGGTGACGACGATGTGCTCGCCCTGGGCGGCGCGTCGCACGGCCGCGGCGAGATCGGCTCGCACCGCTCGGATCGACTGTGTGGACACACGTGTACACAAGCAGGTTCGTGGCGCCGGCGCAACACGCAGCAACATGACCGCATGAACTTCGCCTTCACCGAGGAACAGGAAGAGCTGCGCAAGACCGTCAAGGCCTTCCTCGACTCCAAGAGCCCCGAGACCGCCGTCCGCGAGCTGATGGAGACCGAGGACGGGTACGACGCCGCGGTCTGGTCGCAGATGGCCGAGCAGATGGGTCTCCAGGGCCTGGCGATCCCCGAGGAGTTCGGCGGGTCCGGCTACTCCTACGTCGAGCTCGGCATCGTGCTCGAGGAGATGGGCCGCTCGCTGCTCTGCGCCCCGTTCTTCTCGACCGTCGTGCTGGCCGCCAACACGTTGTTGCAGAGCGGTGACGATGCCGCCAAGAAGGACTACCTGCCCGGCATCGCCAGCGGCGAGACGATCGCCACGGTCGCCTTCACCGAGCCGTCGGGCAAGTGGGACGAGTCGGGCATCACGCTCGAGGCCACGTCGTCGGGCGACGGCTGGACGCTGAGCGGCACCAAGAGCTTCGTCCTCGACGGCCACATCGCGAACCTGATCCTCGTCGCCGCCCGCACACCGAAGGGCGTCAGCCTGTTCGCCGTGGACGGGGACGCCTCTGGCCTCACCCGCACGTCGCTGTCGACGATGGACCAGACGCGCAAACAGGCCAAGCTCGAGTTCGCCTCGACGCCCGCCAAGCTGATCGGCACCGAGGGCGAGGGCTGGACAACGCTGTCGACGGTGCTCGATCTCGTGGCCGTCGGCCTGGCCGCCGAGCAGGTCGGCGGAGCCCAGAAGGTGCTCGACATGGCCGTCGAGTACGCCAAGGTGCGGGTCCAGTTCGGCCGCCCGATCGGCTCGTTCCAGGCGATCAAGCACAAGTGCGCCGACATGCTGCTCGAGGTCGAGTCGGCGAAGTCCGCCGCCTACTACGGGATGTGGTGCGCGGCCGAGATGAACGACGAGCTGCCCTCGGTCGCTTCCCTGGCCAAGGCCTACTGCTCCGAGGCGTACTTCCACTCGGCGGCCGAGAACATCCAGATCCACGGTGGCATCGGCTTCACCTGGGAGCACCCCGCGCACCTGTACTTCAAGCGGGCCAAGAGCTCCGAGCTGCTGTTCGGCGACCCGACGTACCACCGCGAGCTGCTGGCCCAGCGCATCGGCATCTGACCGACCACGTCTCGAGTCCTGTCCTTCGGGATCAGCTCCATCGCGGCTGGTTCCGAAGGACGGTTCGCGTCCGGCCGTAGTCTGACCGGTGATGGAGCCGATCACGTGGGTCTTCGCCGCGGTGGCGGCGGTGCTCGTGTTCGTCATCGCCGCGGTCGTCATCGGGCGGGAGGCGCACCGGCTCGACGCCGTCGCCCCGCGCGTCGTCTACCAGCTCGACGAAGCCGTGGAGTTCGTATCCGAACGGGTGCCCGAGGCGACGCAGGCCCGCCTGACGCCCGCCGAGGTCGAGCAGCTGCTGATCTTCCACCTCCGCTGGCTGCACGCCAAGGGCCTGCAGCCCGTCGACGTCGTCGACCACCGCCAGGACATGTTCACGCCGACGGTCATCGACGAGGACACGCTCGTCGGTTACCTGCTCGGCGAGTCCGAGCGGGCCGGGCGGGATGTCGTCGAGCTGCTCGACGATGTCGACGCGGTCGCCGTCGTCGATGCCCACCTGGCCTACCTCGACGCCATCGGTGCCGTCGGTCCGCCGGCGGCCGGTGACGACCTGACCGACCT
>JBEVOM010000125.1:0-5570 GCA_040507575.1 Ilumatobacteraceae bacterium | reverse complement strand
AGACGGCGGAAACCCGTCGCGTCAGCTCACAGTTCGCGCCGGTCAAGATGTCGCGTGGGCCGGGGAGGATTCGAACCTCCGTAGGCGTTGCCGGCAGATTTACAGTCTGCTCCCTTTGGCCGCTCGGGCACCGACCCTGGTCGTCCCGTGCGGACCGACCCGGATCGACCGGACCGACGAGGACGGCCGAGGATCGTACCGCCACTACCCTCCGATGCATGGCCAGCTTCGATGTGGTGTCCGAGGTCGACCGTCAAGAGGTCCGCAACGCCGTGGACCAGGCGCAACGGGAGATCGGCACCCGCTTCGACTTCAAGGGCACGAGCTCGTCGATCGAGCAGAGCGAGCTCGCCCTCACCCTCCGGTCGGTCAGCGAGGATCGCCTGACCGCCCTGCGCCAGGTGCTCGAGGAGAAGCTGGTCAAGCGCAACGTCTCGCTGAAGGGCCTCGAGTACGGCGATGTCGAGGAGGCCACGCAGAGCACGGTGCGTCAGGTCGCCACGATCAAGGTCGGCATCTCGTCGGACAAGGCCCGCGAGATCAACAAGCTGATCAAGGAGACCGCGCCCAAGGGCATCTCCAGCCAGACCCAGGGTGAGATGGTGCGGGTGACCGGCAAGAAGCGCGACGACCTGCAAGCCGTGATGGCGGCGATCAAGGCCGCCGACCTCGGCATCCCGGTCCAGTTCGAGAACTTCCGCTCGTAGTGGCCGACGCCGCCTGGGAGCAGCGGGTCCAGGCCCTGTGGTCTGCGTACGACGACCTCGACGAGGCGACGTTCGTCGCGGCGATGGATGCGTTGTGCGCCGAGCTCCCGAGCGGCCACGGCGCGGCCGAGGCGCTGTACGAGCGAGGCTCGGCGTTCGACTCGACGGGCCGCCCCGACCAGGCCGTGCCGCTGTACCGCGCCGCGCTCGACGCCGGCTTGGGTGAGGACCGTCGCCGCCCCGCCGTCATCCAACTCGCCAGCTCGCTGCGCAACCTCGGCCGGGCCAGCGAAGCCGTCGCGCTGCTCTCCGTGGAGCGCGACGTGACGCACGACGACCTCGACGACGCCGTCGCTGCGTTCCTCGCGCTGGCGCTCGCCGACGACGGACGCGAGCGCGAAGGCGTGGCGACCGCGCTGGGGGCCCTGGCCCGCCACATGACGCGCTACCGGCGCTCGCTCACCGCGTACGCCGAGGAGCTCGTCGAACCACCGGCCTGATCGGGGAGGTCGACGTTGCGCACGTCCTGCCCGATGACGAACCCGAGGGATTCGTACAGCCGGCGCGCCGGGTTCCCGGCTGTCACCGCCAACCCGAGCGACGTCCGTCCCGAACGGGCGAGCGCGACCATCGTCGCGCCGATCAGCGCTCGACCGACGCCGCGCCCAGCGTCGCCAGGGTCGACGAAGACGTCGGTGACCCACGGCCCACCGGCGTGGGCGACGCTCCGGGCGATCTCGCTGACGACGATCAGTCCGACGACCCGCTCGTCGCCGGCCGAGCCATCGACGGCGTGGAACGAGGCCTCCGCCAGCCACGGCCCGAGCGCCTCGCCCCGCACGAGGCGGTCGAGGGTCGCTGCAGCCGCGGCGGCGGTGGCGTCGGACGGTTCGTGATCGGGATGGTCGGGCGGATACGCCCGGGTCGACACGATGCCGTACTCGAGGGTGCGGCCGGCGTCCATCGGCGCGATCACGACCCCGCTCACCGCCGCCGGGACCGCGACGTCCGTCAGGTCGACGTCCATCACGAAGCGGACGCGCGCCGGCACGCCACCGCGCGCGACGAGCCGGTCGGCGACCGCCGGTGCGTCGAGCACGCCGACCCGGTGTCCCGGGTAGGCGGCGACCAACGCGTCGGCGACGTGCTCGACGTCGGCGCCGGCACGCGGCACGACGTCGACGGCGCGGCGGTTGCGACGCGTCAGCACCTCGACATCGCCCAGCACCGAGCCGTCGGCACCGAGGAGGGCTGTGATCACCGGCGTCATGCCACTGCAGCGGCGATCCGCCGCACGACCTCGTCGGCGTCGGCCGAGGTCGTCTGGAAGCTGGTGACGAACCGGACCAGCTCCCCCGCTGCGTCGCCGCCCATCTCGTAGAAGAGCAGGCCGCACTCGGCCAGGCGGGCGGACGCCCCGACCGGCACCCGGGCGAACATCATGTTGACCTCGGGCTCGCCGACCACCTGGATGTCGAGACCCTCGATCCCCGCGGCGATGATCGCCATCGCCCGGTTGGCGGTGGCAGCCAGGCGCAGCCACAGGTCGTCGGTCAGGTAGGCGTCGAGCTGCGCCGACTGGAAGCGCATCTTCGACGCCACGTGGCCGGCCCGCTTCGTCCGGTAGACGAGCTCTTCGCCAGCCCGCTGATCGAAGCAGACGATGGCATCGGTGCTGAGCGCGCCGTTCTTCGTCGCGCCGAGCGAGAGGACGTCGACGCCGGCCCGCCATGTCAGCTCGGACGGGCGGCAGCCGAGGACGTCGATGGCATTGGCGATGCGGGCGCCATCCATGTGCACGTGCAACGAGTGCTCCGCTGCGACTTCCGCGAGCGCGGCGACCTCGGCCGACGTGTACACGGCGCCGTGGTCGGTGGGACAGGTCAGCGACACGACAGCGGGCTGCGAGTGGTGCGGGTCCCCCCACCACGTCTGGTCGTACAGCTCCCGCACCGACGACGGGACCAACTTCGACGATGGCCCGGCCAGCCCACGCATGACCGCTCCGCCGCCGAACATCGACGTCGCGCCACCCTCGCTGTTGAGGATGTGGGCGGTCTCGTGGCACAGCACCGCACCCCACGGCGGAGTCAGCGCGGCGAGTCCGAGCGCGTTCGCCGCGGTGCCACTGGCGACCGGGAAGACGGTCACGTCGGGGTACTCGAACACGTCAGCGACCCGCTCGCGCAGCCGCGCCGACCACTCGTCGCCGCCGTAGGCCAGGGCCGAGCCCTCTCCCGCGGCCACCACCGCGGCCATGATCTCGGGAGCGACCCCGGCGGCGTTGTCGCTGCGGAGCTCGATGCGGCGGGGCACGCCTCCGTGTCTAGCGCGGTCGGCGCCCGGCGACGACGGCGTTCCTAGGATCGCCCTCCGTGAGCACCCTTCATCGCTACGAGCTGGGCGACCCCGCCGGCCCTCCGCTGCTGGCCGTACACGGCATCACGGCCCACGGGCTGCGCTTCCGGCGCCTGGCCGAGGAGTGTTGGCCGACGCGCCGCACGGTCGCCGTCGACCTGCGCGGCCATGGCCGCTCCACGTCCGACGGCCCGTGGTCGATCCAGCAGCACGTCACCGACCTGCTCGACACGCTCGACGCACTCGCGCTGGACCGTGTCGACGTGGTCGGCCACTCCTACGGCGGCAACATCGGCGTCCAGTTGCTCGCGACCGCCCCGCAGCGGGTACGACGGTTGGTCCTGCTCGACCCGGCGCTCGCCCAACCGGGCTCGTCGGCCTCCGAAGCGGCGATGGACACCATCGAAGACGCCGGATGGGCGTCGGTCAACGAGGCGACGGACGCCCGCAACCGGGGACTCACCGCCGACGGCAGCATCAACCCTGCGGTGCCGGTCGAGATCGCCGAACACCTGACGCTCGGCGACGACGGCCGGTACCGGTTCCGCTACCACCGCCCGACCGTCGTGACGGCGTGGGGCGAGGTCTGCTACCCGCTGCCGATCGCCCTGGAGCGTCGGCCGACGCTGCTGGTGGTCGCCGAACGGGCCGGGCTCGTCAGCGACGACGTCGTCGTCGGGCTCGACGCCATGCTCGGCGACGACCTCCACGTCGTGCGGCTCGACTGCGGGCACATGCTGTACTGGGAGGCGTTCGACGAGACGGCAGCCGCGATCGATGCCTTCCTGACCGGGACCGAGTAGACCGTCACCATGGGGTGTGGTTGCCTGCTCGTCCTGCTCGGTTCGGCGTTCCCCCGGATCGCCCTCGTCCTCACGTGGATCTTCACCAGTCGGGTCGACATCGCGTTCGAGGGCGGGGTCCTGCTACCGCTGCTCGGCCTGCTGTTCCTGCCGTACACGACGCTGTTCTTCGTGATCGCATACGCACCGATCGCCGGTATCAGCACGATCGGCTGGTTCTTCGTCGTCTTCGGCTTCCTGCTCGATCTCAGTTCGCTGTTCGGCGGCGGCCGAGAGGGCCGTCGCCGCTACGCCTCCTGACCCGCGCCGTCAGTCCTCGGGCGGGGTCTCGGTGGCCTTGCGCTGGATCTCGGCGACGACCGAGGCGTCGGCCAGCGTCGTCGTGTCACCGAGGTTGCGGCCTTCGGCAACGTCACGCAGCAGGCGGCGCATGATCTTGCCGCTGCGGGTCTTGGGCAACTCGGGTGTCAGGTAGATGGTTTTCGGCTTGGCGATCGCGCCGATCTGGGCGGACACGTGGATGCGCAGCGCGGCCACGTCGACGTCGGACCCGCCGCGCAGCGTCACGTAGGCGATGATCGCCTGTCCGGTCGTCGGATCGAGGGCGCCGACGACGGCGGCCTCGGCGACGGCGGGGTGCGACACGAGGGCCGACTCGACCTCGGTCGTCGAGATGCGGTGCCCCGACACGTTCATCACGTCGTCGACCCGGCCGAGGAGCCACAGGTAGCCGTCGTCGTCCAGCTTGGCGCCGTCACCGGCGAAGTAGCGGCCGGGGAACCGGCTCCAGTACGTCTCCTGGTAGCGCTCCGGGTCACCCCAGATCCCGCGCAGCATCGCCGGCCACGGCCGGGTCAGCGTGAGGTACCCGCCGCCCTTCTCGACCCGCTCCCCGGCATCGTCGATCACCTCGGCCGAGATCCCGGGCAACGGGAACGTCGCCGATCCCGGCTTGGTCGTCGTCGCTCCCGGTAGCGGGCTGATCATGATCGCCCCGGTCTCGGTCTGCCACCAGGTGTCGACGACCGGGCACCGCCCGCCGCCGATGACCTCGCGGTACCACATCCACGCCTCGGGGTTGATCGGCTCGCCGACCGACCCGAGGAGGCGAAGGCTCGAGAGATCACACGTCGCCGGGTGCTCGGTCCCCCAGCGCATGAAGGCGCGGATCGCCGTCGGCGCGGTGTAGAAGATCGTGACGCCGTGGCGCTCGATGATCTCCCAGAAGCGATCCTTGTGCGGCCAGTCGGGCGCCCCTTCGTACATGACGACCGTCGCGCCGTTGGCCAGCGGACCGTAGACGACGTAGCTGTGGCCGGTGACCCAGCCGATGTCGGCGGTGCACCAGTAGACGTCGTCTTCCTTCAGATCGAAGACCCATGTGGTGGTGGCGTAGGTGCCGAGCAGATAGCCGGCGGTGGTGTGGACAATCCCCTTCGGCTTCCCGGTGGTGCCGGACGTGTAGAGGATGTAGAGCATGTCCTCCGAGTCCATCGGCTCGGGGTCACAGTCCGGCGACACCCCCTGCACGAGCTCGTGGTACCACTGATCGCGGCCCGCCTTCATGTCGGCCTGGATGTCCGAGCCGCCCTGCCGCTGCACGACGACGACGTGCTTGATCGAGGGGGTGTCGGCGAGCGCGACGTCGGCCATGCGCTTCAGCGGCACGACGTGGCCGCGCCGGTAGCCGCCGTCAGCGGTC
>JBEVOM010000108.1:0-13965 GCA_040507575.1 Ilumatobacteraceae bacterium | reverse complement strand
CACGATGTGCGCCATGGTGCCCGCAAGCATACGGTCGAGCGCCACTCTCGATCGGAGGATGGCCTTGCCGAGAATGGAGCGTGCGTGAAGGTCAACCGTTCGGTCCCTCCGCCTACGGTCGTGCCGGTGCTCGTCTACCCCGACGTGCGCGCTGCTGTGCGGTTCCTGACCGCCGCATTCGGCTTCGTCGAGCGTACGAGGATTGGCGAGAGCCATCGGGCCCAGCTGGCAGTCGGCGACGACGGTGCGGTGATCATCGCCGACGTCGGCGGTGAGCGGCGCGCACCCGAATCGGACGGGGTGACCCACGTCGTTCGGGTCCGGGTGGTCGACGTCGACGCCGCGTTCGCCCGCGCCCGCGACCATGGCGCCGCCGTGCTCGAGGCGCCCGTCGACCGCGAGTACGGCGAGCGGGACTGCACGCTTGTGGATCTCGCCGGCCACCGCTGGCAATTGGCCGAGGCCGTCGCGGACATCGCTCCCGAGGAGTTCGGCTGCGAGACCGTCAGCCCGTGGCCGGCTTACCAGGCACCCAACAGCAGCTGATCCGTGCGGTGATCGCCGGCATGTGCGAACGACGGCGCTCGGCGCTCGCCTTGCCGCCGACGCGAGAGAGGTCGGGAGCCCGCGCCGTGGCCTCATCCATCCCCGGGACGCGCACCGAACGCTCGGGCCGAAGTGTCCTCGAACAACGGGGATGATCGCGGTCCGCCGTGTCCGAGTTCGCCGGGTGTCGGGCGGCGGCGGCGTCGTCGAACCCGTCGATCGCGCCCGCCGATCGCTGGTCCTCAACGAGCTGTCCGGCGTGGTCCCGAGCGGCCGGTCAGGCGTTCGAGCGCCGCCGCCGCCAGCAGGCGGGTGAGCTCGCCGGCCGGCAGCTCGGCGGCGAGCGTCGAGGCCGCCGCCGAGTTGACAACGAGGCTGACCTAGGGCGACTGGTGCTCCGTCCACGCGGTCCCGTCCCAGTAGCGCCGGCCGCCACTGGCCACCGGATACCAGCCAGCAGGCGCAACGGGCTGGTGCCCTGACGAGAACTGCTGAGCCACGACGACGGTCGTCGCACCGCTGCTCACCACCTGATGAGCTTGGCATGCCATCACCATGGCAACGATCCAGCCGATGAGGCTCCAGCCCAGGAAGAAGTTGATCAGGCCGACGGCGGCCTGGTTGGACCTACCCCGGGTCGCCGCGATTGCCCACGGAAGCATGTAGCCGAGAGTCAGCGCGGCGGATACCCACGCGATGGCGATGATGGCTCCGTGGACCGGACGCTGATCCGTGATGATGCGCTGCCCGTACGGGTTGGGCTGATGCGCCACTACCCACGTAGGCGGAGCGGGCTGTGGAGCGAGCCCTGCCCGCAGGTCGGGATCCTGGCGAACGATCGGTATGGGGGACGCAAGCGCACTCCTTTCCGGTGGTGCGCTGCCCGGTGGTGCGAATTGCGAACTGTCGCTCATCTGGTCTCCCTCTGCCCGCAGGCGCCCGCCTGACCCGACGAGTGTAGGACTGGCCGGCGCGACCGCTGCGACGAGCAGCCAGGTCGCGCCGTGATCTGCGGCAAGATGCGTCGCCCGAAAGGCGGCGAGCCGGCCGGCCTCAGGGCGCCGCCAACGCCGGAGCGCCAGCCGGGTTTCGAAGTCACTGCGCGCGAGGAACTCGACCGCGAACCGAATGGCCCATCGGTCTCGACGAGGTGGTCGACGTCCGGGTGTGGCCTGCGGCCGTGCCACCTCGACGGCTGTCGTTTGAGCGACGAAACGCGGACAGTCCTCATCGACTCGTAGTCGACCCCACGTTCCACTTACCACCCGGTGGGTTCGGCGCAAGGCGTTCGGCATGGAGTGTTCATCCCACGTCACCGTCGTCGAACGACCTCGAGGTCTGCACGAACCTCGGTGCGATCGCACAGGGGCACGCCAACGACGCGCCAATCTGCTGTTGGCGTGCGACATCGTCGACCCACGGGGCCGGCCACAACGACGGCAGATGCCGGGCATGGTGACCGTGGAGGCAAACCAGCAGGCCGTGCCCCGTGGAGTGGTGGAAGTAGGTCTGTGACCCTTGGTTCCAGTGGCCGAGGTTAGGCGGCTGGGAGTGCGGGGGTGTTCGTCGTGGTGGGTTCGGGGTCGGCGTCGATGCGGGCCATGGATTCCTCGCTGAGGTAGCGGCGTTCGGCGATGGCCCAGTCGTCGTGTTGGTCGAGTAGGACGGCGCCGACGAGGCGGATCACGGATGCGTCGTCGGGGAAGATCCCCACGACGTTGCTGCGACGCTTGATCTCTTTGTTGATCCGCTCGAGCGGGTTCGTCGAGGCGATCTTGCGCCAGTGCGGGCGGGGGAACGCAGTGTGCGTGAGCACGTCGGCCTCGGCGCCCTCGAGGATCGCGGCGGCCTTGGGGAACTGGCCGTCGAGGATCCGCACGACCTCGTGCAGCTGAGCCCGGCATGCCTCGGCTGACGGCTGAGCGAAGATCGTGCGGACGGTGGCGGCGACCATGTCCTTCGACGCCGACGCGACGGTGCCGAGGATGTTGCGCATCAGGTGGACCTTGCAGACTCCCGCTGTCAACCTGTCGTGGTGCGACGCGGGTGATTGTGGACGCGCTGAACCAGCCGTGGCCGTTGGGGAGGTGGCTTGGTCGCCGGTTACGCGGCGTGTGAGGTGGCGGCGGGGTGTTTGGCCGGGTCGTAGGTGGTGCCGTCGGTCCAGCAGCGCCACATGACGCGCATCCATCGTGCGGCCAGGCCGCGGAGTGCTCGGTGGTAGCGCTGCCCTCGTTCGGTCCGGGCTTGCTGGAACGCAGCGCTGGCCCATGGCGAGATCTTCAGCGAGTTGAACGCCCACCACATCGACGCCTCGCGAAGGCGGCGGTTGGCGGCGTAGCGGAACTGAATCGAGCTGGAGCGGCCCGACGACCGGGTGACCGGCGCCAGGCCGGCCTCGGACAGCAGGACGCTGGCGGTCGGGAACCTGGCCCTGTCTTCACCGATCTCAGCGAGCAGCACACCAGTGAGCACCGGGCCGACGCCGGGGAAGCTGGCGAAGATCGCCGCGTCGGGATGCTCGCTGACTGTCGCGGCGATGGCATCGTCGAACTCGGCCAACTGCTCGTTGAGCAACCCGAGCAGCCGAGCGAAGGATCGAGCGGAGAACGACTTGCCGGCAACAGTGCCCTCCGAGCCGCTGAGCAGGTTCGCCCGCAACCGCTCCGCAAGCACCTCGGGTGGGACACGACCGCTGTAGTGGTTGCGGCGGCAGAACCCTCCGACGCGGGTGGCTCGTAGCCGTGACGCGCTCTGTGGAGTCGGATACTCCTGCACGAACGACAGCGTGATCTGCCGGTCGATTGACGAGAACAGCTTCGCCGGCGCCGGGTGATAGGCATCGAGGATCGAGCGCAGCTGCGCTTCGGTGGCTTGCTGCGTCTCCAACAGCCGGTCCCGGTCACGAGTCAGCGCCCGCACTTCGGCGAGCAGCGGTGACGGCACGGAGAGGGCGCGCCAGTGCGTGTGTTCGTGACGCAGCGTGTCGGCGAGCACGAACGCGTCGAACCGGTCGTCCTTCACCGAGGCGACCCGATAGCGCTCACGAGCACGAGCGGCGATGCGCGGCGGCACCGCGAACACTTGGTGGCCCTGAGTTTGAAGGTGCTCGACGAGCAACCCCTCGGCGCGCTCGATGGCCACCGGCAACACTGCCGCGAAGCGTGCGAGCTCGCCGTCGAGCTGTTGCAGACCGGCGACGTCGTGCGTGACGCGCAACTCGATCTGCTTCACGCCGGCAGCGTTGACGACGCAGAGCTGGTGATGGTCTCCGCCCCAGTCGATGCCGGCAAACGCCGGCCATCGAGTCTCGGCTTGCATGGATCATCCCTCCTTCGGATCGGTCGCTCCTGGCCGAACCATCCCGGACGCTCATCCAGGTGCTCGAGGCACAACTCCTGCTGGCCGGTTCACGGTTGGCCACCGCCGGGAGGGACAGGTCTGCCGTTGGACCTGAACGGTCACGCTGCCAAGGTCCTCTCCCGACGGTGGAGACAACGAGCAGGAACCTCCCACTCACCGACCATGTTGACGGATGAGCGCTGCCAGCCGGCACCCGTGAGCACCCTCGGGATGGAGGCCTTCAGTCCGGCATGCGCGTCGGAGATGACGAGGCGGACCCCGGTGAGGCCGCGGTCCTTGAGGCCGCGCAGGAAGGCGGTCCAGAACACTTCGTCCTCGGAGTCGCCGACGTCGACACCGAGCACCTCGCGGTCACCGTTCACGGTGACGCCGGTAGCGACGACGACAGCCCGAGAGATGATCCGGTGGTTGATCCTCGCCTTGATGTACGTGGCGTCCAGGTAGACGTAAGGGAACCCGACGTGATCGAGGCGCCGACTGCGGAACACGGCGACTTCGTCGTCGATCCCGGCGCAGATCCGAGAGACGGTCGACTTCGACACCCCCGACTCGCAGCCCAACGCACCGACCAGGTCGTCGACCTTGCGGGTGCTGGTGCCGGTCATGTAGGCGGTCATGATCACACCCCACAGCGCCTTGTCGACCCGACGGCGAGGCTCCAGCAACGACGGGAAGAACGACCCGACCCGCACCTTCGGGATCCGCAGCTCGACGTCCCCAGCCGGTGTCGACAGCAGCCGGGACCGGGATCCGTTGCGCTGGTTCGAGCGGGTGTCGATCCGTTCGTGTGGCGCCGCGCCGATCGCCGCGGTGAGCTCGGCGTCGATCAACTCCTGCATGCCCTGCTCGAGCAGTCGGCGGAACAGCTCCTTCGTGTCGCCGTCACCGAGCCGCGCGAGCAGGTCGGCAACGCGGCCATCATCGTCATGGGTCATCGCGTGGTTCTCCTCAATGAGTTGCTTGGTCGCTTCTCACCAACGGTCACGCGATGGCCCACCACACAGGTGGACCCCTCGACCTACCTACACCACATCACCGGACACCAACCCGGCCCCGGCGTTCGTTCGCTGCTTTGATGTCAAGTAGCGATTCGCGTTTGGTCAGTGGACTGGGTGTAGGAACCGCATCGAGTCGATGCTCGGTGGATGTCCGTGGGTGCCGCGAGCGGCTGTGTGATCATCGCGCGGCTGCACCGGGACGCGAACGTGACCGTTTCGCTCGCCGAACTTCCGAACCGGGCCACCACTGCGGAGGCGCCGACCAGCTCGCGCTTCGTCGTCGGCATCGAGAAGCTGCCCATCCGGTATCGCTCCACCTGAGTGAACTGGCCAGCCGCACCCTCGACAACTCCGATCAAGGGGCCGTCACCCCGACCAGGCGGAGCCAGCCGGTTTGCCGGAGTCGACGCCGTCACCACGGCGACGCTCCGACGGTGCATGCGCGCGAGGGGCGGAGCGTGCTCCGTCCTCGTCGCGCTCGTGCCGCTCCCGAACGTGCGCACCGAACGACGGAGCCGGCGGACCCGTAGGCCGAACCGAACGGCATTGAGGTGTCACCGTCGTGCGCGCCGTGCGCCCCGCCGACCTGCCCGGGTCAGCGATCCTTGCCGAAGGTCAAGACGATGCTGCCGACCTTGTGACCGCCGTCGACCCGGCGGTGGGCTTCGACGATCTGCTCGAACGGCAGGACGGTGTCGATGACCGGCGTCAGCACGCCTTGCTCAGCGAGCGACATCAGCGTCCGGTAGATCTCACCGCTCACCTTGGTCGTGCCGCCGATCGTGGCCCGCTGCCACGCCGAGGCAACGGTCTGGAACAGGTCGCCGACGACCATGAGAAAGCGGCCGTCGGGCTTCAGCGAGTTCTTGACTCGGGCGTACGGCGCGTTGCCGACGGTGTCCATGACCACGTCGTAGTGCTGCCCGTTCTGCGTGAAGTCCTGCGTCGTGTAGTCGATGATGTGGTCAGCCCCGAGACCGCGCATCAGCTCGACGTTGGCGCGGCTGCAAACCGCCGTCACCTCGGCCCCGCGATGCTTCGCGAGTTGGACGGCGATGGCGCCGACAGCGCCGGACGCGCCGTTGATCAGGATTGACTCACCGGCACTCAGCTTGGCCCGCTCCAAGAAGTACACCGCCGTCGAACCGCCGAAGCACAGTGCCACCGCGGCCTCGTAGCTCAGGTTGTCGGGGATCCTGGCAACTTGGCCGTGTTCGGCGACGGTGATGTACTCGGCGTGGCAGCCGAACTTGAACCCGCGGGAGGCGATCACCCGGTCGCCGGGCTGGAAGCCGCTGACGTCGCTCGCCACCTCGGTCACTCGGCCAACCATCTCGAAACCGAGCACTGACCTCCTCGGTTTGGTGACGCCCATGGTCAGGCGCACGAGCGCGGACATTCCCCGAGGAACCCGCAATGCACGCAAGCGGGCGTCGCCCGAGTTCACGGTGGCCGCATGGGACTCGACCAGGAGCTCACCGGCCTTGAGGACAGGCATCGGTACCTCCTTGATCTGCACGACCTCGGGTGGCCCGTACCGGTCGGAGACGGCCGCCTTCATCGCGCACCGAGCCGGGCCATTGGCCGGACGCTAGCAATCGTACCGCTGCTGCCCCCGTGGTCGCGAGGCAGACACCACCGACCGGCGGCAACCACATCGAGCTCGACGGCGTCACTCACCGCAGTGGCGGGGACACGCGGAGAGGTCATGAGCCACTCTCCACCTCTTCGATGAGCACCCGACGGTCGGTGCTTGCGGCGGGGTCGGCTCGGCGTCCGAGGTCCCCGCCCGAACGCTCACACCGAACGACGGCATGCAGGCTGTACCCGCCGCGCCATATCGGCATGACGGTGGGGACCGTCCGGCCGGTCCGACGCGGGGCGAGTTCTCGCGACGTGCGGTCCCTGTCAGAACAACCAGGGTTCGCGCAGGTCGATGAACTCGACGTTGGCCATCATCGCTTCGAACTCACCCATCTGTGCAGCGAGCTCGGCGGGCGGCTCTCTCGACTCACCTTGACGGGCGTCGCCCTCATTCGTGAAGTAGGCGACCTCGATGTAGCTGTCCGGCCCGGTCCACATCCGAATCCCGCCCAACAAGTCAGGCCGGAACGAAGCGGCGTGCGCCTCGAACTGCTCGTCAAGGTCGCGCACCCGGTCACGGTCCATGTCCTTGCCCTTCATGACCTGCACGAACTGGGCGTCGCTCGAGCCACCGGCGAGGAGGACGTCGACATCGTCCGAATCGGTGAACCGGACCTCGCCGTCGAAGCACTTCTCGGTCTCCGCCCACCATTGCCCCTGCTCCGGGCGCTCACTGTTGGCCTTGGCGTCCGACGCTGTTTCGAAGCGCGCGAACGCCACCGCATCACCACCGTCGGTCACGCCTGCGGTCGACCCGAGGAACCCAGGCGCTCCCGGGCGAAGATCACTCATCCATCGCTCGAGCTGACGGCGCAACCCGTCACTATCCGCGACCCGTCCCTCAATGGCCTGCACGAACATCATCGACCTCCGCTCGCTCGCCCCCCACGATGATCATCCTCCCGGCCGAGGCGCGAGGCAACCCTGCCGAAGCGGCCGCCACTCCCACCGGGCCGCACGAGGCGATCGTCCACGCTCAGGCTCACGCCGACTACGCAGCCGCCCCGAACACGCCCACCGAACGACGGCCGGCTCTCGGCGACGACACCTCCCGAACGGCATCTCGGGAACTTGCCCACGGCGGGGCCGCCGACCCACCACTTCGTTCACGCCCTGGTTCCGACGGCCGCTGTCCCCGGGTGCTTGCGATCGCGAGTGGGAGGACCGGCGCTTCGAGGATGGCCCGGACGGCGATCGACCGCGTGGTATCGGGCGCGGAAGTCGGACATCGTGTCGCGAACGACGGAGTGTGTGGAGGATCGGCGCATACTGGATGCGCCTCACGACCTCGCGCAGAGGATTCTCGGATGCGCGGTACCGGACGCGGCGTGGCAACAGGGCGGCTTCTTCGGGTTGAACTTCGGCTTGCTGACCGAACGGATCACTCAGGTGGGGCGTTCTCCGCTCCTTGGTGTGGCGATGCCGATCGCGTCGCTGCCACGCTGTTGGTGCTGAGGTGGCGCGCCGGTTGGCTGCTCGTCCTGTTCTCACCTTCCCCAAGGCGCCTCCGAGGCCCGAGGAGGCTCGCGGGCGGCCGGGCGTCTATCGCGTTGAGGTGGGAGCGAGCTGCGGGAAGTAGAGGGAGGCTGCGCTGCGCAGGACGGTGACGATGTTCTCGGGCGGCACGTCGACGTTGGGGTCGTCGGGTGCGCCGTCGAGTTTGATGTTGTTGTCGGCTGCGTGCTGGCGTACGCCGTCCAGCAAGGTCTTGCCGAGGCGGGACACAACCTTCCCCAGGGCGGCGTCATCCTCGTTGAAGGCGGGCACCGGACGGGGCGTGGGCACCGGCCACGACGCCGGGTCGCGCGGTTCGTTCACGACGAGTCCCGACGAGGTGCCGGCGGTCCGGAAGGACCGGTTCATGAACGTCTGTGACGGCACCTCACAGAACCAGTGGTCGAACACCCCGAAGGCCCGGGCCAACCCGTTCAGCACCGGCACCTGGTCGGGCGTGTAGCCGGTCATGATCTGCGAGTACTCGTCGTAGGTCGGCTGGCGGCCCGTCTCGGCGGTGAACGTGCTGATGTAGTCGGTGACGAAGCCGTCCATAGTCGGGGTCTGACCGGGCGCTGGTGCGTTCCACGGGGCCGTCATGTCGTCGGCCACCTGGAAGCGGTTCTCCTCGCTCAAGATGTCGAACAGTTGGGTGTTGGTGTGCGGGTACTCCTCACCGGAGTCCGGGTTCGGGGCGTCCATGTCGGTGGCCACCGTGTACGGCACGACCTTGCGGTCGGCCCCGTGCTCGGCCCATTCCGGGATCGGGTTCGACAGGTGCTTGCCGAGCACCCCCTCGAACGTCTTGCCATCACCGGGCCCGTAGAGGTGTCCGAGGAGGTTGTCAAGGGAGCGGTTCTCGAACAGCACCACGACGATGTGGTCGAGGGCGTGCGACGTGTCTGTCGGCATCAGCGATGTCCTTTCACTGGACTCGGGGCGCGGTGAGGGTGGTCGGCGAGCCACATCGGTCGCGGTTCCCGCCGTGGACGAGGTTGTGTTCAGGCCTTGGTGGGTTCTTGGGCTTCGAGGAACAGATCGCCTTGCGCGGCGCCGCTGCCGGCGATCCCACCGCCCGGTCCGCGTAGGACGAAAGCGATCCCTACGGCGATGACGGCGCCGACCAGTGGCCCGGCGATGTACACCCAGTAGTCGCTGAAGTCGGTGCTGACGAGGTCGGGGCCGAACGTGCGGGCCGGGTTCATCGAGGTGCCCGAGATCGGGCTGCCCCACAGTCCGGCCAGGGCGATGTAGCTGCCGACGCCGAAGGCGCCGACGATGCCGATGTTCTGGGCACCGGATGCGGTGCCGAGGATGACGCTGACCAACCCGAGCGTCAGGAGGACTTCCATCCAGAACGCGGCCATCGAGGAGTATCCGGCGGCCGGGTAGTTGGAGCCGTACGTGGCGGACACGTCGATGATCGGCTGGAGGATGAGGACGGCGAGGCTGGCCCCAGCCAGTTGCGCCACGATGTAGCCGGGGACGCGCAACCACGGGAAGTCGCGGCGCAGGGCGAAGGCGATGCTGACTGCCGGGTTGAGGTGGGCGCCGGAGATCTTGCCCATGAACAGGATGATTCCGAGGACCGTGAGGCCGGGGGCGACGACGGCGGCTGACCGGCTGATCGTGTCCGGGAAGGCTTGGCTCATCATGCCGCCGCCGGCGGCGACGAGCACCAGCATGAACGTGCCGAGCAGTTCGGAGAACAGCCGCCGCCACTCCTGGCGGGGGTCGTGGAAGTCCTGGATGCGGGTCAGGACGCTCTGCTCGTAGCGGGCGACCGGACCGAGCATCGCCGAGTCCTGCTGGCCGGGCGGTCGCGCCGCTTGGCCGTCGCCGGAACGCGGACCGTGTGTTGTCGTCATCAGATGCCTTCCTCAGCTGGAATGAGTCCATCGGTGATTGCTGCAACGATCTGGGCGTGATCGCGTTCGGTCTGATCGGCGTAGGCCTCGGCGAAGGCGAGCATCGCCTTGCCGAACGTCGCGCCGCTGCTGATGTAGCCGGCGATCATGGCGGCGTCGCCAGATCGGGCGTGGGCGCGGGCGAGGGTGGCGCCGCACACCTCGCCGTACACGGTGAGGCCGGCCGGCCGGACCGTCTCGAGGTCGACTGATCCTTTGACGTCGAAGAGTTGGCGGACGTAGAAGTCTCGGTGCCGGGACCGCGATTCGTTCCAGCCGAGCAGCAGGTCCTCGGCCGCTTGCATCATCCGTTGGCCTTCGACGACGGACTCGCCGTTGTGTCGATTGGGCCCGGCCGGGAGGCCGACGGCGTGAACGCGGCGTGACTCGAGCGCGGAACCAGTATTCGCAGACCACGGCCTGCCTCCATCCGCTCGGCGACCGTCACGACGTCGTTTCGCCTTGAGGGCACGGACACGCAACACCTCCGACTACCCGGCCCCATTACCGGCTCCGGTTCGACCGTAACCCGTTCGAGGGATGTCGATCACCCGAGCCGAGGGGTAGTACGTCCTCATCAGCAAGGGCAGCAGACGCAGACAACGAGCAGCCGTACAGGACCCCGCTTCGCCCGGGACACATCCCCTCATCGATCGCTCGCTCCAAGCTGGCCAATGCGACGGCACCCGAGACCACCAAACGCACGGCGACTGCCGCCGCACATCGCAACTGGACCACTCAATGGGCCCCTCGCGGGCGCGGCGTCGACCGCGGTCAGATGCCGCGTTGGGCGGTGATACGTCCGTCCTTGTCGGCTTGGACCAAGGCGTCGTAGTCCCGTTCGTTCTGGTCGGCGTAGGCCTCGGAGAACTCGACGAGGGCCCGGTCGAAGGCGTCACTGGTGCCGAGGTAGGAGGCGATGGCGATGCGGTCGCCGGAGCGGGCGTGGGCCCGGACCAGCGCGCTGGCACAGTACCGGGCGTAGAAGGCCATGGTGGCGGGGGGCATGGTCTCGACGAGTGCGGCGCCTTTCCAGTCCCGGAGTTGGCGGACGTAGAAGTCGCGTTCGACGCCGTCAAAGCCAGTCGTGTGGTCCCAGCCGAGGAAGATGTCGCTGCTCGCTTGCATGAGGTGCTGGCCGTGGACCACCCGTTGGCCATGGGACCGGTGATCGCTGTGCCCGACGAACGCTTCGAGCACCGAGGCCTCAGCTTCTTTGGCTTGGAGGAACAGCGGGTCGGTGTCGTCACGGCCGAGCAACAACAGGACCCACGCCCGCGTCCCGACACTGCCGACACCGACCACCTTGCGGGCCATGTCGACCACACGGAAGTCCTCGAGGAGGTGGCGGCGGTCGCTCGGCAACGTTCGGCGGTAGCGCCGGATCACCGCCCGCAGGAACTCCTGGAACTGGTCTCGCTCCAGCCCCGCGAACAGCTCCTCGATCGGCTGGATCAGCGGCGGGTCACTGATGAAGTGCCGCTCCCCATCGACGACATGGGTCAGCTTGTCGAATGCGTGCAGGCTGTCGCGGGTGCGCGCCTTGGCCACGTTGGCCTCGGCCCGCTTGCGCGCCGCCGCGCTGACGCCGGTTCGCAGCGTCTTGATCGCCGCGTCGACATCGATGTGGGCGTACCAGACCGCGAGGTTCGGGAGGGTCGCGAACCGGCGCATGCTCGACCGGTACTCGCCGAGCAACGCGAGCAGCACCCGGCTGCGCTCCTTGGTCGAGAACCCCCTGTCGCGCCCGGCGATCGCGAAGCTGGCGGCGAGCCGCTTGACGTCCCACTCCCACGGGCCAGGGCAGGTCTCGTCGAAGTCGTTGATGCCGAACTCCAGTCGCCGTTCCGGTGACGCGAACGCGCCGAAGTTCATCAGGTGGGCGTCCCCACAGACTTGCGTGGTGATCCCCGAACGCGGGGTTCCGGCCAGGTCGGAGGCCATGATGAGCGCCGCACCTCGATAGAAGGTGAACGCTGACACCAGCATCCGGCCGTAGCGGATCGGCACCAACTCGGGCACCCGTGAGACCGCCTGCTGTTCCAGCAACGCCACCGGGTCCGGCCGGTAGGCGCCGGGCGTGAACCCTGCATGGCTCGACCGGGGCACCTCCCGTCGCGCTGCCTTGCCTCGCGCCACCCGCTCCTCGACCGTCAGGTGCGGGACCACCTTGCCGTGCTCGTAACGCATACCGACCGGAATCGGCGGCGACTCGTCCTCGACCGCCGCAACCTTCTCAGCTTCCACGACACACCCTCCTCTCGTTGTGAACGAGGTCGGGCGGCCCGGATGCCAACCGACCATCCACGTCCCATCGCCCGACGACAGCTTCCCTGTGCGTCAGCACGGCGAACACGCGGCAATCCACCCCGCGAGCGTGCGCCACCGCGCCGAGTGCCGCATCGTTCCAAACGGATGATCGGGCCCCTCAGCGCGCCACGGCACGCGGGGACGCCCAGTGCCCGATCGGGCCGGACCAGCCACGGCCCGAGCGGATCACCGGCATCCGAGCGGCCGAAGGTGATCGATCAGTTGAGGGCGCCGACGGCGCGGGAGATGATCATGACCGCGATGACCAGCGAGATGGCTGACTGCGCCAGCAGAAGAAGCCTCCGGTTGGCGCCGGGGGCTCTTCGCTTTTTCGGCTAGGTCTCGGCTGTCCCCCCTTCGTCAAAGCGTGAGGCGACGGCGACCGGCAGACGCGGCGTCGGTAGCGCCGCACGCGTGGGCGGCGGCATCGATCCGCTGGCGGCTCCGTGCCCTAAGGCTTCAGCCGCCGCGTGCTGCCACCCGCGGTGAGCAGCCCGATCCTGAGCGTGTCGGGACCCAGCGAGGAATCGGCCCGAAAACGGGGGCCGCAAGGCCGCCATTTTCGAAGTCCATTGCTCACCTAGTTGCTCACCTCGGCAGCTGGCGGGCGCCTCGGGCCTCGGCGTCGAGCCTCTGACCAGTGGTTTTGCGGTGGGGCTAGCAAGAATCGAACTTGCGACCTCATCCTTATCAGGGATGCGCTCTAACCGACTGAGCTATAGCCCCAGCACCGCGGTGTGAGCCCCACGGCCGGTCGTGCAGACTATCGAACCGACGGGCGAAACCTCACCGGTCGACCCGCCCGGTGACCGCCGCCGGCCATCGGAACCGGGCGGTCGCGTCGCCTCAGGCGGGTCCGTCGGGGTCCGGGCGGACGGGCAGGCTGGAGCCCTCCATCCGCATCTCACTGCCCGGGTCCGGGCCGCTCGGGCGGCGGACGACGAAGCGTCGCATCGGGGCCGCCGTGCGCTCGACGACCTCCTCTTCGAGCACGGTCATCCGGATCCCGCCGACGAGGTCGGTGATGAGGTTGAACAGCGTCGCCGCGAGCACGGCGGCGCCGGTCAGGCCGATGACACCGAACAGCCCGGAAGTCCAGGCCGAGTGGTAGATCTCGCCGCCGTTGAACTCGAAGTCGCTCCACCCGAACGATTCGAAGAAGCGCTCGAGGTTGTCGATCGTGCCGGTTGCGTACGCGACGTTCCACAGCAGCACGCCGGCCGTGAGCAGCACGACGTAGAGCACCAAGCTGAACACCAGGGCCACCTTGAACACGCTCCATGGGTCGACATGGCGCACGACCCTCGTGACCTTGCGCACACGAGGCCGGCGCCCCATGACCCGTGGCACCGGCGCGATCTGGTGTGACGACATGGTCGTCGTGCGGTACGACGGGTCGGGTGGCACCGTGCCGTCGGCCGGCGGGACGAGCGAGTGTGGCCCGACCTCGACCGCCGGGCCGGCGGGGATCACGATCGGCATGGGCGGCACGGCGAGCCCGGTCTCGGTCGGTCGACGCGTCGACGCCTCCACCCGAGCCGTCGGTGGAGCCGCGTCCTCCTCGTCCTCCTCGAACGTCGGGATCGGTGCCGGCAGGTTGCCGGGTGCGTCGGCGTCGGTCAGCGTGCGCGACCGAACGTCGCTGACGACATCCGACGCCACCGGAACGTCGACCACGAGCGGGATCGGCGCGACCAGCGGTT
>JBEVOM010000254.1:0-8191 GCA_040507575.1 Ilumatobacteraceae bacterium | reverse complement strand
ATCGACGAGTCGGCGATCATCCACTGCACGCCCTGCTTCTCGGCGAGCATCGAGCCGTGCGAGAACCGGTTCAGCGACCGGTCCACCATCATGTCGAGGGCCGTCTCGGCCTGGGCGATCCACCGCATGCAGTGGGCCAGGCGAGCCGGGCCGAGGCGGGACTGCCCCAGCAGGTGGCCCTCGCCGCGGCCGCCCAGCATGTTGGCGTCGGGCACACGCAGGTCCTCGATCACGATCTCGGAGTGCCCGGTGCCGCCGTGCATGGTCTCCACCTCGCGCACCCGGTTCCAGCCCTCGCTGGGGATGTCGACGATGAACGCGGAGTTCGCCGCCTGGGGCAGGTCCGGGTTGTCCTCGGTGCGGGCCACCAGGATGGCGAAGCTGGCCCGCTGGGCGTTGGAGATGAACCACTTGTGGCCGTTGATCACCCACTCCTCGCCGTCCTCGACGGCGGTGGTGCGGATCAGCGTCGGATCGGACCCGGCCACCTCGGGCTCGGTCATGGCGAAGCAGGACGCCATCTTCCCGTCGCATAGCGGCTTGAGGTACTTCTCCTTCTGCTCGTCGGTCGCCCAGTGCAGCAGCGTGTGCATGTTGCCCTCGTCGGGCGCCTGGCAGTTGAACACCCACGGCCCGAACGACGATCTCGCCGCTTCGGCCTGGACCATCGCCAACTGCACGTGGCCGAGTCCCATGCCACCCCACTCGGTGGGCATGTGCGGGAGCCAGATCCCGGCCTCGCGGGCCTGGCGGCGCAGGTCGACGAGCACGCCGATGTAGGCCCGCCGGTCGTTCGCCTTCAGGTCCTCGTCGTGGATCTTCCGCTCGGTCGGCTTGATGACGGCGTCCACGAACGAGCGGACGCGGGCCCGGATCGCCTCGAGCTCGGGCGACAGGCTGAAGTCGATCGTCATCGCCGCCCGCCGTTCAGCGTCCGGACCAGACCGGCGGGCGCTTCTCGGCGAACGCCCGCGGACCCTCCTTGGCGTCCTCGGAGGTGAACACCGAGCGGATCAGCGGCAGCTGGTACGCCCATGCGTCGGGTTCGGTCATGCCGTGGGTGCCCTTGATGATCTGCTTCGAGGCGGCGACGGAGAGCGGCGCGTTCCTGGCGATCCGCTCGGCCAGCGCGAGGCCGGCGTCGATCGCCTCGCCCTTCGCCGTCAGTCGGGAGATCAGCCCGCAGTCGAGAGCCTCCTGGGCCGTGATCGGGTCGGCGGTCAGCGCCATCTCCATCGCCCGCATGTAGCCCACGCGGCTCGGCAGTCGCAGCAGGGCGCCGCCCCCGGCGAACAGGCCGACACCCGCTTCCGGGATCCCGAACTTGACGTTCTCGGCCGCCACGAGGAGGTCACAGGACAGCGCCAGCTCGAGGCCGCCGGCGAGCGCGAACCCCTCGATCGCGGCGATCAGCGGTTTGCGGGCGCCCTGCTCGAAGACCTGGGCCAACCCCTGCGGTGGCCCGCTGCTGGCGAACGCCTTGAGGTCCATGCCCGAGCAGAAGCCACGGCCGGCGCCGGTCAGCACGCCGGCGGTGATCGCGTCGTCACCGTCGAGCTGCGCGAAGGCGGCCAGCAGGCCCTGGGCCACGTCGGTGTTGATCGCGTTCATGGCGTCCGGGCGGTTCAGGGTGATCAGCAGCACCCGGTCCCTGGTCTCGGTGAGCACGGCATCTGACATGGCCCGGAGCGTACGGCAGGCTCGCCAACGGTCGACAACCCTCCCGTCACTCCTCGCCCCGTCGCGCCTTCTTTCCCCACTTCATGCGCCTGCCGTCGCGCACCTAACGTGTCGGCCGTGTTCACCGGCATCGTGGAGGAGCTCGGCCGCGTCGAGGACCTCGACAGCGCGACGCTGACGATCGCCTGCGAGCGCGTCCTCGACGACGTCGAGACGGGTGCGTCGATCGCCGTCAACGGGTGCTGCCTCACCGTCGTGGCGTGGGGCGACGGGTGGTGGCGGGCCGACCTGACCGACGAGACGTGGGTCCGCACCAACCTCGGGGACCTCGCCATCGGCGACGTGGTGAACCTCGAGCGACCGGTGCGACCGAGCGACCGGCTCGGCGGTCATCTCGTGCAGGGTCATGTCGACGGCGTCGGCGAGATCGTCGACCCGGCGCCCGATCTGCGGGTCCGATGCGACGCCGGATTGCTGCGCTACGTCGTGGAGAAGGGTTCGA
The DNA here is from genome assembly GCA_040507575.1 of Ilumatobacteraceae bacterium. GTDB lineage: Bacteria > Actinomycetota > Acidimicrobiia > Acidimicrobiales > Ilumatobacteraceae > JALZMG01. The sequence goes on along the minus strand of JBEVOM010000254.1, from coordinate 6,009 downwards.
TCACCGTCGACGGCATCAGCCTGACTGTGGTCGAGCCGCTGGCCGACGGGTTCACCGTCGCGATCATCCCGCACACCGCCGACGTCACGACGCTCGGCCACAAGGGTCCCGGCCGGCGCGTCAACCTGGAGGTCGACGTCACCGCCAAGTACGTCGAGCGGCTCCTCGAGTGGCATGGTCGCTGACATGAGCGTCCTGGCCGCCATCGAGGACGCCGTCGGCGCGATCGGTCGGGGCGAGATCGTGGTCGTCGTCGACGACGAGGACCGCGAGAACGAAGGCGACCTCATCATGGCCGCCGAGTTCGCCACACCGGAGCGGATCGCGTTCTTCCTGCAGCACACGTCAGGCGTGATCTGCGCAACGCTGACGTCGGCCCGGGCCCGTCAGTTGGCGCTGGCGCCGATGGTGCAGCAGAACACCGAGAGCCAACGCACCGCTTTCCTCGTGACCGTCGACTACCGGCACGGCACGACCACCGGCATCTCGGCCGTCGACCGGGCGGCCACGATCAACGCGCTCGTCGATCCGGCGACGGTGCCCGACGACCTCCTGCGGCCGGGCCACATCTTCCCGCTCGAGGCCCGCGAGGGTGGCGTGCTGAAGCGGGCGGGACACACCGAGGCGGCGATCGACCTCGCCCGCATGGCCGGATGTGCGCCGGTCGGCGTCCTGTGCGAGATCGTCAGTGCCGACCGCCACGACATGGCGCGCCGTCCCGAGCTCGAGCAGTTCTGCGCCCGTCACGGCCTGCTGATGATCTCGATCGCCGACCTCATCCGCCACCGCCGCCGCACCGAGAAGCTCGTCCGGCGGGTCGCCGAAGGACCGCTGACCACGAGGTGGGGGGACCTCGAGTTCGTCGCGTTCGAATCCGTGCTCGATGACAGCCGGCACCTGGCGTTCGTCCTGGGGGACGTGGCTGCGGCCGACGCGCCACTGATCCGGGTGCACAGCGAGTGCCTCACCGGGGACGTCTTCGGCTCGGGCCACTGCAGCTGCGGACGCACGCTCGACGCGGCGATGCGACGGATCGTCGACGAAGGCTGCGGGGTGCTCGTCTACCTGAGGGGGCACGAGGGACGAGGCCTGGGCATCGCCCACACGCTCGCCGGCGTCGACCGGGCGACCGACCCGTCGATCGACCCGGCCGACGACGCTGACCGGGCGCTCGCCCACGGGTTCGCACGGCTGGCGACGGCGGATGCCGACAGCCGCGAGTACGGCGTCGGGGCGCAGATCCTCGCCGATCTCGGGGTCAGCCGGATGCGGCTGATGACCAACAGCCCGGCCCGCTACGGCGGCCTCGACGGCTTCGGCCTGCAGATCGTCGAACGGGTCGGGCTCGACATCTCCCACCGACTGCCGGCGACGTGACGGCAGGACGCTGATGGCGACCGACGTCCGCGGTGATGGTGTCCCCGAGCCCACGCTCGACGGCGCCGGCCGGCGCGTGGCGATCGTGGCCGCCCGGTTCAACGGCCACGTGACGCTGCGCCTCGTCGCCGGCGCCCGCGCCGGGCTGCGCGCCGCCGGTGTCGCCGATGACGACGTGTCGCTGACCTGGGTGCCGGGTGCGTTCGAGATCCCGATCGCCGCCCAGGCCCTGACCGCCGACCACGACGCGGTCATCGCGCTCGGGTGCGTCATCCGGGGCGAGACGGCCCACTTCGAGCACGTCGCCGGCCAAGCCGCAGCCGGCATCATGCGGGTCGGGCTCGACACCGGCGTGCCGGTCGTGTTCGGCGTGCTCACGACCGAGGACCTCGACCAGGCCCTGGCCCGCAGCGCCCTCGACGGTGATCCGCCGGACGGCCACAACGTGGGTGCCGAGGCGGCAGCCGTCGCCGTCGAGATGACGGCGCTGTCCCGCCGCCGCTGACCACCCCGGACCTGAGGACGGCGGCACTCAATTACGGTGTGGCCATGCAGGTCACGGTGCTGGGGGCGGGATCGTGGGGGACGACAGTGGCCGGGTTGGTGGCACCTCGGCACCCCACGCTCATCTGGGCCCGGAGCAGCGACACCGCCGACGAGATCGACAGCCGCCACACGAACGACGCGTACTTGCCCGGCTTCACGCTGCCCGAGCAGCTGATGGCCACGGACGACCTCGAGAAGGCGCTGCGGCACGCCGAACTGCTCATCGTCGGCGTGCCGAGCACGGCGATGCGCTCGACGATGGCCGTCGCCCGCGAGTGGATCCACCCGTGGATCCCGATCGTCAGCTTGGCCAAGGGGCTCGAGCAGGGCTCGTTGCTGCGGATGACCGAGGTGATCCGCAGCGAGGTCCCCGGACATCCGGTCGCTGCGCTCACCGGGCCGAACATCGCCCGCGAGATCATGGCCGGGCAGGCCGCGGCGAGCGTGATCGCGACCGAGGACCTGTCCGTCGCGGCGGCCATCCAGACCGTGCTGACGCGCGGCCTGTTCCGCATCTACACGAACCACGACGTGATCGGCTGTGAGCTCGGGGGCGCGCTGAAGAACGTCGTCGCCATCGCCTGCGGCATCGCCCAGGGGCTCGGCGTCGGCGACAACACGCGGGCGATGGTCATGACCCGCGGCCTGGCCGAGCTGACCCGCCTCGGCGTCGCGCTGGGTGGCGAAGCCCCGACGTTCGCCGGACTGGCCGGCATGGGTGACCTCGTGACCACGTGCCTGAGCCCGTACAGCCGCAACCGAAGCGTCGGCGAGCAGCTCGGGCTGGGGCGCACGCTCGACGAGATCACGGCCGACATGAACATGGTGGCCGAGGGCCTGAAGACGGCGGTGACCGCCCACCAGCTGGCCGAGCAGTTCGGACTGGAGATGCCCGTCCACGAGCAGATCTACCGCATCGTCGCGGGGGTCGGCGACGTCAGCGTCGCCTACCGGGGTCTGCAGCTCCCGCGGCCCGGCCACGAGGCCGACCCCGGCTGAACCTCGACCGGATCCGGCCGCGGTGGTCGGGACGATCAGGTGGCGGTGACACTTCCGTGGGCGCCGGCGGCACCGGGATCGTCACCGAGCTTGGCTTTGAGCAGTGCGATGGCCGAGCCGATCCTCCCGCCCGGGCTGTCCCAGTACTCGCCGCCGTCGACGTCGAAGCGCAGCACGCCGAGCGCCGGGTCGTCCGGGCCGTCGAAGAACGCCGACGCCGCCGGGCTCCACAGTCGCTGCACGTCGGCCGCGTCGAGCGTCATCGACGCCGAGCCCTGCAGTGAGAGGTACGTGTTGGCTCGGGTGTCCGACACCGACGCGTGGACCGCCACGCCGCCGGACCGCACGGCGGTCGCCCAGTCCGTCGTCGCATCGACGAGGAACTCGAGGCGGCTCCCGTCGACGGCCGCCACGGTGAGCGGGCGCGACGAGTGCTCGTCGCCGATCATCGTCATCAGCATCACGATCGTCCCGCCGTCGACGAGATCGGCGAGCGGTTGGGCGGGGTCGGTGTCGGCCATGGCGGGGTTCTGCCCACCCGGCCGAACCGCTACACCCGGCGTCAGCGAGCCAGGGTCCACGCGGCGACGAGCGGCACGATGTTCGTCGCCAGGTGGGCGAGGATCGGTGCCAGCAAGCTGCCCGAACGTCGCCGTAGCCAGCAGAACACGACGCCGGCCACCGTCGTCGCCAGCACGGTGCCGACCACCACCAGCACGCCGCCGTGCGCCGAATCGGCGACCACGGCCACGTTGCTGTTGTCGTCCTTCGACGTCCACGCCGGCAGCGCGTGCCACACACCGAACATCAGCGACGAGCCGAGGACAGCTCGGCGCACGGACGTCAGCCGGCACAGCAGCCCCAGGATGGCGCCGCGGAACACGACCTCCTCGACCAGGACGGTGCCCACCGGGATCCGCAGCACCACGTCCACGACGAGCTCGCCGATGCCGATGTCGGCGCGATCGTCGTCGAACAGGCCCGACGTCGCCGGCACGGCGGCGGCGCCGACGACGACCGCGGTCACCGACGCGAACGCCGCGCCGCCCCATCGAGCGCCGGAAGCGAAGTGGCGGCGCGCCAGTCCGAGCTCCTCGGTGCCGAGGCCGGCGGCCGACGCGATCGCGACGACCCCGCCGGCGAGCGCGACGTTGAACGGCAGGTCCATCGCCGACGACAGGACCGTCGAGCGCACGACGTTGCCCGCCGCGATCACGACGACGGTCGCGCCGAGAGCGACCGCGGCGTGGCGGCGGACCGACGCCGGCGCGGACGTCGACGCGGGGTCGCTGATCGTCAGCTCCCGCCGGATGTACCGTCGGCCGCGGCCGCCGCCTTGACCTCGGCGAGGTACCGCTCGAGCGCGAGGGTGTCGGCGCTCGTCCATCCGGTGGGACGGGCGACGTTGGCCCACGCCCCGACGAAGTCCACCGAGTAGTCATGGCCGTAGTCGGGCTGGGCGCTGAAGCCGGCCATCAGGTCGAACACCTCCTGGGTCCACGTGACGAACGGGTACCAGCGCACCGATTGCGGGACGTCGTAGCCGATCGGGTCCCGTGTCCATTCGGGGCGCGACCAGATCGTCTGCCAGTTCCACGAGCCGACGGGATCCGACGGGTGGTGCACGTACAGGATGCGGGGCGCGGCCCAGTCCGGATCGATCTCGACGAGCTCCTCTTTGTTGTTGAACACCCGCAGCGACGCGCCGTCGTCGATCACGGGCCGCCACACCGGCGACCCGTCAGACCGCTCGTCGGTCAGCTTGCTCCAGATCATGTTGGAGTTCGTCGGTCCGGTGAACAACACGCCGCCGGTGCGGGCGACCATGTTCGCGATGGAGGTCGCTGCGTCGAACCCCCCGAACGCCGCCTCGGCACCGTAGGACCCGAGGCTCTCGCCGAACACCAGCAACGTCGGCCGCTCGGCGGGCGGCATCGTGACCCACTCGTCGTACACCGCGTTGAACAACGACGACCCGGCGGGCGCCGCAGCGTGCGGGTCGACGAGGAAGCCGATCCAACTCGGCAGGAACGAGTACTGCACGGTGACGATCGCGGTGTCACCCCCGTAGAGGTGCTCGAGGGCGGCGGCGGCGTCGGGATCGACCCAGCCGGTCCCGGTCGTGGTCCAGACCGCCAGCGCGGCACGGTCGAAGCCACCGGTCCGCTGGAGCTCACGCACGGCGAGCGCGGCCTGCTCCTGCGGATCGTCGGTCGTCTGCATCCCGATGTACACGCGCACGGGCGACGTCACGTCGGCCGGTGCACCCGGCGCCGATGCGAGCTCGTCCTGCGGCGTGGCGGACGCGACGAACGTACGGCCCTCCATGCCGAGGTCGTCCCACTCGACGAGCGAGCCGGGACCTCCCGACACGGTGTCGGTGGTGGGTTGCTCGACGCCGGCGGCGGTCGTCGTGTCGAGCGCCGAGAAGCGGTCGTTGGTCCAGTCCACGAACCCGCTCCACACGACATCGGTGGCGACGATCCGCACGACGACCACGGTCACGAGCGCCGTCGCCAGCACCGCGACCGGCCGGGTGAAGCGGCGGGCGAAGAACGCGTCGATGGCGCGCACGGCGACCCAGATCATCCGACCGATCAGGCCCAGCACGAGGATCAGCACGAGCGTCAGAGGGAGCATCGGCACGACGACCCACCGCGAGATCGGCCCGAGCGCGACGAGCACCCGCTGGTCGTTCTGCCAACCCGGCCAACTGACCAGCCCGACCACCACGACGAGGACCGCGGCGACACCAAGCGCGAGCCACGCCGCACGCCGCGTCCGCGGTCCCGGCTGGCGACCGGCGCGTCGCAGCAGGCGGTGGCCGATCCAGCCGAGCAACGTCCCGATGCCGTATCCGGCGAGCACGCACAGCGCGCTGATCGCAGCCTGGATCGTCCAGGCTCGCGGCAGCAGGCTCGGGGTGAGGGACAGCCACCAGCACAGCAGTCCCAGCGCCAGCCCGCCCCAGTGCGGCCGCCCCCACAGCGTCTTCACCGCACCAATCTGGCACGGCGACGGGCTCCGGATCGGGTTTCGTCACCGCTGATCCTCCGTCTTGGTCCGGATATTGGTCGCGCCTGCGAC
>JBEVOM010000244.1:0-3628 GCA_040507575.1 Ilumatobacteraceae bacterium | reverse complement strand
GACCCGTGAGGGTCCCGGCCGTCGCGCGTGCCGAGGGCGGCCGGTGGGTGGTGTCACCCGGCGCTGATCTGGGCGACGGCCGTCTCGACCTGGGCGAGGACATCGTCGGAGAGCGGCGCCGACCCGGCGTTGGCGGCGGCGTCGGCCTGGCCCTGCGAGGAGCCGACGTAGGCCATGAACGCCTTCACGAGATCGGCCTGCTCCTGGCTGTCGTACTGCAGGCAGACGATGTGGTACGAGACGAGGGCGATCGGGTACACGCCGGACTCGGTCGTGTCGCGCACGAGGTCGAACGACAGGTCGTACTCGTTGCGACCCTCGACCTTGGTCGAGACGTCGACCAGCTTGGCCGCCGCCTCCGGGCTGAACGGCACCCACTCGTCACCGACCTTCGGGACCCCGGCGCCGAGACCCGACACCTGCGAGGCGTCGGCGTAACCGACCGAGCCCTCACCGGCCTGGATGGCGGCGACGACACCGCTCGTGCCCTGGGCCCCCTCCCCGTTCTCCAGGGGCCACTCCTGGTCCGGTTCGTACGTCCACACGTCCGGCGCGACGGCGGCGAGGTACTGGGTGAAGTTCTGCGTCGTGCCCGACTCGTCCGAGCGGTGGACCGCGTTGATGGTGGTGCCGGGCAGCTCGACGTCCGGGTTGTCGGCGGCGATCGCGTCGTCGTCCCACGTGGTGATCGTCCCGGCGAAGATGCCGGCCATCACCTCGGGAGCGAGGTTGAGCGACTCGATGTCCGGCAGGTTGAACGCCACGACGATCGGCGACACGTAGTGCGGCAGGTCGATGGCACCCTGGTCGCCGGCGCATCGGGTCGTCGACGCCTCGACCTCCTCATCGCTGAGGTAGGCGTCGGAACCGGCGAAGTCGGTGTTGCTGCCCTCGGCGAGGAACGCCTCGCGGCCCCCGCCCGAGCCGACCGGGTCGTACTCGACGGTGGCGTCGGGGTTGGCCTCCTGGAAGCCGGCCTGCCAGGCCTGCATGGCCGCCGTCTGGGAGGACGCACCCGCGCCGATCAACGTGCCCGAGACGGGCTCCATCGGGGCGACCGTCACGTCGCCGCCGCCTTCAGTCGTGTCACTCGCGGATGTCGAGTCGGTGCCACCCGACGTGGACGTGTCACTCCCCCCCGTGGTCGTCGCAGCCGCTGGCTCCGTGGACGCGGCGCCCGCCGCTTCAGTGCTGGAAGTGTCATCGTCGTCGTCGTCGCCGCAGGCCGCCAGGACGAGCGTCCCGGCGAGGGCCACGGCGAGTGCCGTGCGGCGGAGGGAGAAGCTGTTCACGCTGTCGAACTCCATTCGTTGCGCGCTGCTGTTCGGTGTGGAGCGCTCCGTGCGGGGCGTTCCGGACTCGACCGTACGGACGGCAGATGACGGCCGACGGCGGACCCGGTGAACGAGAGGTGAACGAGCGACGACCGCCGGGCGAAGGACGCCGGCGATCCTCGCCGGCGTTACTTGCGGGTCGTTGCCTGACGTTCGACGACCCAGCGGTACAGGCGCTCCTGGGCGTTCGGCTCGTAGGTGTCACGCGGGCCGACCCGGGCCCATGTGTCGTCGGGCTGCAGCTCCCAGCGCACGACGTCGTCGGCGAGCAGGAAGTCGAGCACGTTCTCGAGCCAGTCGCGGTGCTTGGGGTGGTCGATCGGCACCAGCACTTCGACCCGGCGGTCCAGGTTGCGGGGCATGATGTCGGCCGACCCGATGAGGTACAGCGGGGTGTCGTCGACCTCGCCATGCCCGAAGCGGTAGATCCGGCTGTGCTCGAGGTAGCGCCCGAGGATGCTGCGCACCCGGATGTTCTCCGACAGCCCTTCGACGCCGGCGCGCAGGCACGAGATGCCGCGCACGATCATGTCGATGCGCACGCCGGCCTGGCTGGCCTCGTAGAGGGCCTCGATCATCCCGGCGTCGCCGACCGAGTTGGCCTTCACGGTGATCCGACCATCGGGGCCGAACCGCATCTCCCGCCGGATCAGCTCCAACAACCGCGGCCGCAGGTCGCGGGGCGCAACGAGCAGCGTGTGGTAGTGATCGCCTCGGCTGTAGCCGGTGAGGTGGTTGAAGAGCCTGGCGACATCGGCACCGATGTCGAGGTCGCACGTGAGGATGCCGAGGTCTTCGTACAGGCGGGCGGTCTTGGTGTTGTAGTTGCCGGTGCCGATGTGGCAGTACCGGCGCAGCTGGTCGCCGTCGTCGCGCACCACGAGCACGCACTTGGAGTGCGTCTTCAGCCCGACCATGCCGTAGACGACGTGCACGCCGGCCCGCTCCAGCTGCTTGGCCCAGTTCACGTTGGTCGCCTCGTCGAAGCGAGCCTTGAGCTCGACGAGCACGGCGACCTGGACGCCGCGCTCGGCCGCCCGCATCAGGCTGCGGATGATCGGGCTGTCACCACCGGCGCGGTAGAGGGTCATCTTGATCGACTGCACGCGCGGGTCGTCGGCGGCCTGCTCGATGAACGCCTCGGTGCTGCTCGTGAAGCTCTCGTACGGGTGGTGCACGAAGATGGCGCGGTCGCGCATCACCGAGACGAGGGGACGGTCGCTCTCCTCGGCCAGGGCGATGCGTCCGGCCGTGATCGGCGGCCACACCCGGTCCTTGAGGTCCGGGCGGTCGAGCGCGTGGAGCTGCCACAGGAAACCAAGGTCGATCGGGCCCCGCAGCCGGTACACGTCGGCCGGTCCGACCTCGAGCTCACGCATCAGGAGGCGGACCATCTCGTCGCCCATGTTCTCGGACACCTCGAGGCGCACCGCCTTGTTGAAGCGACGCCGGCGCAGCTCCATCTCGAGCGCCTCGAGCAGGTCCTCGGCCTCTTCGTCCTCCAACGTCAGGTCGGCGTTGCGGGTGACGCGGAACGACGCAGCCTCTTCGATCACCATCCCTGCGAACAGCGTGTGGAGGTGGGCGATGATCAGCTCTTCGACGGGCAAGAAGCGCTGCTCGTCGACCTCGACCAGCCGGGGGAAGACCGTCGGCACCTTGACCCGCGCGAAGCGCACGTCGTCGCTCTCCGGGTCGGGGTCCGAGACCATCGCCGCGATGCTGAGCGCGAGGTTGGAGATGTACGGGAACGGGTGGCTCGGATCCACGGCCAAGGGCGTCAGGACCGGGAAGATCCGCTGCTCGTAGATCTCGCCCATCCGCTTGCGCTCGGTCGTGTCGAGGTCGTCCCAGCGCACGATCGCGATGCCTTCGGCGGCGAGCGCCGGTACGAGCTCGTCGATGAACTGGTGCTCCTGGCGGGCGACCAGCTCGCCGGCCCGGATGGTGATCTCGGCCAGCTGTTGGGACGCCGTGCGCCCGTCGGCCGTCGCCTCCTCGATGGCGGCCGCGACCTGGTCCTTGAGCGCGGCGACGCGCACCTGGAAGAACTCGTCGAGGTTCGTCGTCGTGATGGCGCAGAACTTGGCCCGTTCGAGCAGCGGGATGCCGGGCTCGCTCGCCAGCTGCAGCACCCTGTCGTCGAAGGCCAGCCAGCTCAGCTCGCGATTGATGAACCGATCATCCACGACGCCAATGCTCGCGGATCGCGGGCGCCCGTGCGACCACCGACGACGAATTCAGACTCTGGTGACTGATCCGAAGCGGCACGTCGGCGATCTGGGCGCGCAGGG
>JBEVOM010000238.1:0-3105 GCA_040507575.1 Ilumatobacteraceae bacterium | reverse complement strand
CGAGATCTACACTCCCAGCTCTACCCTCTTTCCCTCCACGACGCTCTTCCGATCTCGGCGTCGGTGTCCGTGTCGGTGGGCGTGGCCGTGGCCCGGGGCTGGCCGTCGTGGTGGCGGTGGTGTTCTGGGCGGCTTGGGTGACAGCATCTGTCGTGGAGGCCGCCCAGTTCGGGGTGGTGGGGGCGGGTCGGGGCGGGGTGTCCGGTCCGGGGTGCGGGTCGGGGTTCGTGCTGGTCCGGGCCACGGGTGGTTCGGCGCCGGGTGGGTTGGGCGAGTCGCGGCGGACCACGGTCGGCGGGGTGACGTCGGCGGTGTGGGGCGAGGCCGTCGACGTCGGCGGTCGTGACCGTGGCTCAGGGCGGACCGCGGGGTTCTGGGCGGCTCGGGTGACAGCACCTGTCGTGGAGGCCGCCCAGATCGGGCCGGTGGTCGTCGTGGTGGGGTTCGGGCGCTGGTCCGGGGTCGTGCTGGCGCGGGCCGAGGGCGCCGGCGGTGAGGGCGACGCCGTCGACGGGGGGATCTTCCCGGCGGCGGCGAGCCGGTCGCGCAACGCCTGGATGTCGGGTGGCAGGACGCCGGCGCTCGGCGCCGCGGCGGCGGCGCCGGGCACCACGTCGCTCGCCGGGCCACGTGCCGGGCTGGACCCCGGTCCCGATGGGCGCGACGTGCGAGCAGGCACTGCGCCGGAGCGCCCGGCGCGGGCTCTCGCCGGGGTCCGCTCGACCTCGAGCGGCGCGCTCGCATCGAGCGTCGCCTCCAGGTTGCGGACGATCGCGCCGGGGCTGGTTCCCGGACCCGCGGCGGTCACGCCGCGTCGGGTGGCGACGATCGGTAGCCCGCGGCGGATGACGGCCCGACGATCCGCAGGCCGTCCGGGCCGGGCCGGCCTGACTGGAGCAGTCGGCTGACCGGCGAGGCGTTGCGCCAGCCTGCGCACCCGCGGGTCGATGTCGGTGCGCTCCGCGACGGCGGCCACCATCCCGTGCGCCGCCGTGTTCTTCACGAGCGCGCCGCTCGTCACCGCGATGTCGGTGCCGTCGTCCCAGGGCCAGTAGTCGATCGGTGGGCGCACGGCCAGCTGGTCGACATCGGGACCCGCCGATGCCTCCACGCTCCAGCGCCGCACGGCCGACAGCCCGAGCACGTGACCGAAGCGCACAGCCCTGCGCACGACCGCGCCGGTTCCCCGACCGGTGACGACGCGCCCGGCCCGCTGCCGCGGCTCGACCCGCGCGACCAGTGACGCTCCGAACGACGGCGACGCGGCGTCCGCGCCACCGACGTCAGGTGAGGGACTTCGCCCGGAAGCCATGGTGGGTGATCTCCAGTTCCTCCATCGCCATGCTCGTCGAGTCGACGGCGAAATCGGGACCCTTCCACTTCACGGGGAACGCCCCGTCGAACTCCCATGCCCGCAGCCGCTGCCCGCCCGGACCCATCAGCGTGATCGCCGCTGTCGAGCGGGCCAGCTTGTTGCCACTGGCGCTGAACTGCTCGCCGGACGACTTGTTGAGCCAGGCGAGGAGGGTGTCGTTCTGGGTGATGCCCCGCTTCAGCGTGATGTTGGGCCACGACATGCGGCCGGGGAGCTTGTGGACGAAGCTGTTCTCGCCGCCCTCTTCGATCTCCTCGACGGCGACGCTCACCTCGAGGCCGCTGACCTCCATGAACCGCCCGATCTCCACGCCGTCGACCTCGAACAGGAACGTGGCCGCGGTGACGCGCTGGGCGTCGAAGCTGTCACTGACCACTGCGGATCGCCTCCCAGGCTCGGTCGTTGAGGTCCGCCACCGAGCGGATCAGACGCGCCCGGTCGGCGTGCGCCAGATCGAGCAGGCTGTCGAGGTTCCAGTGGAGGTGATAGGCGAGATACGCGATCTCGTCCCACAGCGCCTCCTCGGGGTAGAGCCGCATGGTCGAGGACGTCTCACCGCTCGGACGTCGACGGCACCTCTTCGATCTGCCCCCGCGCGCGGGTCGCGCGCGAGGGTTCGAACGAGGCGGGATCCGCCGACGGTCCATGGCCGTTGGCGTATTGCTCGACGACGGTCGCCGGATCGGCGCTCGACTCGGCGTTCACCGGTTCGGGCTCCGGGGGCAGCACGGCGCGCTGCAGGACCTCGACGTCGGCGGGGTCGCCGAAGTTGATGATCCCGTAGAGGTCCTGCAGGAACGCCAGGTCGGCGGCGAACAGGCCCTCGACCTCGTTCGCCGTGACCGGGCGCAGCGTGCCGAGTGACGAGATGACCCGGGCGATGACGAGGATCGTCAGGTACGGATCATCGGCGCCCGTGACCCGGGGGTCGCGCAGCGGCTCGATCTCGTCGCGCGCCGTCGCCAGGCGCATCGTGCCCTGCCGGTGCAGGACACCGTCACCGTCGACGTAGCCCTTCGGCAGGGTGAACGGGAACTCGGTCTGGAGGCCGGCCACTGTCAGGGCTTGACCCAGTCGAGGAACTCGTGCTGGATCGTCAGCTCTTCGACCATCACGTCGTCGCTGCCGGAGCTGAGGTCCGAGATCGACATCTTCGACGGCCAGCAGGCCTCCAGGCTGAAGCGGGCGCACTCCGTCTGCAGGCGGTCGTACAGCACGATCGACGCCTTCTTGTACGGCGTCGCCTTCGTGGCGTCGACGACCTCCTTGAACCAGTCGTGGACGACCATGTTCGTCGTGAAGCCGCGCTTGAGCGTGACCTCGCTGTACTTCGGCTTGCCGGCCCGCTTGCGCTCGACGACCTTCTTGCCGTTGCCCTCCTTGAAGGACGTCACGTCGAACTCCATGCTGAGGCCGCTGCACCCGGTGAACCAGGCGAGCGTCAGCGCATCGATCTCGAGGGCGAAGAAGGAGCCCTGGAAGTCGGCGTCATGGGTCTTGGCGTCGGTCATGGCTCCCCCCTCACTTGGTCCGGATCAGTTCTTCGACGGCCAACGTGATCTCCTCGGTCATCAGGTCGTCGCTGCCGACGTCGAGATCGGAGGCCGACCACTTCGACGGCCACACGTTGTTGAACGTCCAGCGGCTGAGCTCCTTGCCCGACATGTCGGACACGACGAGCGCACCGTTGGTGCGGTACTCGAGCGTGCCGTCGCGGATCGACTTGGCCC
>JBEVOM010000176.1:0-5375 GCA_040507575.1 Ilumatobacteraceae bacterium | reverse complement strand
GGCCGCGAGGCCCGGGCTCCTGCGATGTCGGACGTCGGCGTCAGTTGCCGGCGTCGAAGTTCTGGCCGGTGGCGTTGCCGGCGTTGCCGTCGCAGCCGTAGACCATCTTGTCGAGCGGACCGATGCCCTTCTCGACCATGCTGCGCAGGATCTTGGACGACTCGTCGAATCCGATCACGACGATCGCATCAGGGTCGGCGGCCACGATGGCGTCGACCTCGCTGTCGAACGACGTGGCGTTGCCGTCGTAGGCCGTCTGGACCACGACCTCGCCACCGGACTCGGTCACCGTGGCCGCGACCTGCTCGGCCAAGCTGTTGCCGTAGCTGTCGTTGCGGTTCAGGATGGCCACCGTCTGGTTGCCGTCGTCGATGATGAACTGGCCCAGCACCTGGCCCTGGTAGATGTCGGGCGGCGCGGTGCGGAAGTACAGGCCCTCGTCGGGGTAGTCCGACAGCTCCGTCGACGTGTTCGCGGCCGAGAAGAGGACGACACCTGCGCCGGTGACCTTGTCGATGACCTTGAGGCTGACGCCCGACGAGGCGGCGCCGATGATGGCGTCGACGTTCTCCGAGATGAGGCGGTCGACGGTCGGGTTGGCGATGTCACCGGTCGTGTCGTTGTCGCCGGAGTCGCCCTTGATGCCCACGACGTCCTTGCCGAGGACGCCACCGGCCTCATTGATCTCCTGCAGCGCCAGGTCGAAGCCGGCGAACTCGGGCGGACCGAGGTAGGAGAGGTTGCCGGTCTGGGGCAGCAGCGTGCCGATGGTGAGCGTGCCGTCACCGGCCCGGTCGCCCTCGACCGGGACCTCGGGCACGTCGAGCTCGGGCGGGCCCGTCACCGGGATGTACTCCGTCGCCGACTGGTCGACGCGGTTGTCGTCGCCCAGCTTGAACAGCCCGTAGCTGGCCTCGAGCGGTTCGCCGTTGCCGGCCATCTGGATCGGACCGGACTCGCCGTCGTAGTCGATGTCGGTGCCCGCCGCGACGAGCTCGTTGCACTCGGCGAAGTTCGTGCACTTCTCGCCATCGCGCGTCACGCCGTTGATCTCGCTGGCGAAGGCGATGCCGTCGTCACCGGCGATCTCCGTCGCGAGGGCGATCACCACGGCGGCGTCGTAGGCCTCAGCGGCGTAGTTGAAGTCCTCCAGCGCCGGATCGACGGCGCAGACCCGCTCGATGAAGTCGTCGCTGATCTGTCCCGCCGGGTTGGTGGCGGCGAAGCCGTTGAGGGCGCCGTCCGTCGTGTCGCTGGGTGCGGTCCCGCACTCACTGGCGCCGGCGGCATCGGTCGCAGCCGGGGCGTCGGTGCTCGAAGCGTCGTCGTCGTCGCCGCCACAAGCGGCAGCGACCAACGTGAGCCCGAGCACCAGCGCACCGACGCGATGAACGCGTGATCGTTGCATGGTGATGGTTTCTCCCCCTCTGGTGGCGGGACCCAGTGTCCAGCGCGATGAGGTTCGCTCAGGCTAGGCGTGGCACGTCCGGCCCACAAGGCAGGTCACGTGAACGATACGTTTCGGAGATGGCCGTCCGAGACCCCTCCGACGCACGTGCTGACGAGGTCCTCTACACCGTCGACGCCCACGTCGCGACGCTGACGCTGAACGCGCCCGAGCGGATGAACACGATCTCGGGCCCCATGCTCGGGGCCATCGCGACGCACCTCCTGGTCGCCGATCGCGATCCGGACGTGCACTGCATCGTCGTGACCGGGACCGGACGGGCGTTCTGCGCCGGGCTCGACCTCCAGGCCCAGGCGGCGACCACCGACGGCAGTCTGGGCAACCTCGGCTCGGTCACGGCTCGAGTCGGCGAGCTGGACGTCCGCGACGCACCGCCGACCGTGCTGCACGGCCTGGACACACCGACGATCTGTGCCCTCAACGGCGGCGCTGCCGGATACGGCCTCGACCTCGCGCTCGGCTGCGACATCCGCATCGCCACCGCCTCGGCCAAGCTCAACCCGGGGTTCGCCAAGCGTGGGATCCTCCCCGAGAGCGGCGGCACGTGGCTGCTGCCGCGGATGATCGGCTACGCCAAGGCGGCCGAGCTGGCGTTCCGGGGTCGCACGTTGACCGCGGCCGAGGCGGCAGAGCTCGGGATCGTCAACCACGCCGTCCCCGATGACGAGTTCGTCACGTTCACGGCCGACGTCGCCGCGGACATCGCTGCCAACGCGCCGCTCGCCGTGCGGGCGATCAAGCGGATGATGCGGGCCGCCGAGACCGAGACGTTCGACCAGCACGTCCACCACGTGTACCTGCAGCTGTTGCCCCTGTTGGCCACCAGCGACTTCAAGGAGGGCGTCACGGCGTTCCTGGAGAAGCGCACTCCCGAGTTCACCGGCCGATGACCGAGCCGCTCTCGCTCCTGGACGGGCTGGCGACGACCCGGGCCATCCGCCGCTACACGGACGATCCCCTGCCCGACGCGGACCTCGCCGAGATCCTGTGGCACGCCCAGCGCGCCCCGTCGGGGACGAACCGCCAGCAGTTCCGCTTCATCGTGCTGCGGCGCGTCGATCCCGAGGCCGAGGCGGCCCGCCGACTGCTCGGCACGGCGTTCCGATCCTCGTGGGTCGTCAAGCGCGCCGACCTCGACCGCACCGGTCCGCCGGCCGAAGGCTCGCCGCGGGCCCGCATGCAGTCCGCGATGCAGCAGTACGTCGATCGCCTCGAGGAGGTGCCGGTGATCGTGCTCGTCGGGCTCGAGCGCTACCGCGAACCGAGTCCGTACGAGGGTGCGTCGGTGTACCCGGCGTGTCAGAACCTGTTGCTGGCCGCCCACGCCCTCGGGTACGGCGGTGTCATGACGGGGTGGCACCACACGGTGGAGGAGCAGCTGCGCGCCCTGCTCGACCTGCCCGACATCGTGGCGCTGCACGCCTGCATCACGCTCGGCGTCCCGGCCGGTCACCACGGTCCGCTGCGGCGCAAGCCGCTGGCGTCGCTCGTCCACGACGCCCGCTGGGGTCGGACGGCGACGTGGCTCGGGGACCGGAGCGGTGACTGACGACCCCTACGCCGTGCTCGGTGTCGGGCCCGACGTGTCCGAGGCCGAGCTGCGGGTCGCCCGGCGGAGGCTGGCGATGGCGCTGCACCCGGACCATGCCGGCGGCACGACCGATCAGATGCAACGCCTGAACCTGGCGTTCGACGCCGTGCTGGCCGACATCGCATCCCCGATCGACGGCGCCGGCGGATCGGGGGGAACGGCCGGGGCGCCGCACCCGGCAACGCGGCCCGACGCACCGGCGACGGCGGGTCCGGTGCCCCGTCCCGGCGGGCGCGTGGCCCATGACGTGGCGTCGTTCACCATCGAGTCGCTGCCGGTCGAGGCGTTCGAGGCACTGAGCGTCGTCGCGTCGTGGCTCGGCGAGGTCGTCAACGACGAGGAGCCGTACCAGCTCGACGTCGTGCTGGGCGAACCGTTCGAGTGCTGGTGTCGTCTCGACCTCGTGCCGGACGCCGGGGCCAGCACGGTCGCCGTCACGTTGGCCAGCCTGGACGGTCGGCCCGTCCCTGACCTCGACGCCGTGCGCGACGCATGGGTCGCCGAGCTCAACACGCTCGGCCGTCCCACCTGATGGTCAGGCTGGGGCGGCGGCTTTCGTGAGGCGGTCGCGGAGGGCGTGGCCGAGGCCGATCGGCGGGGGGAGCACGGCGACGATGCGGTCGGCGCCCGCCGCGTCGGCCGCCCGCAGCTCGCCGTACAGCTGGCGGGCGTAGCTGACGAGGTCGTCGCCGTGGTCGATGATCGCGACGTGGTGACCGTCCCGGTCGAGCGTCGCGGCGCGCTCGTCGGCGGTGCGTCGATCCGGGACGAGCACGACCAGCGCCCGAGGGGCGTAGTGGGACGCCGTCATCCCGGCGGCCCGTGACGGCCCGGCAGCGTCGGCGACGGCGACGTCGAGGAGCCGCTCGACGTCCTCCCGCGCGATGCCGCCGGCCCGCAGCAGCTGTGGCGGATCCGTCGTGGCGTCGATGATGGTGCTCTCGACCCCGAGCGGGCACGCACCGCCGTCGAGCACGACGTCCCGGGCCGCGTCGAGGTACGGACCGAGGTCGTCCACGACGTGCTGCGCCGTCGTCGGGCTGACCAGCCCGAACCGGTTGGCCGAGGGCGCCGCGATGCCCCGGCCCGTGCGGGTCAGGAGGTCCAACGTCATCGGGTGCGCCGGCACCCGGAGCCCGACGGTGTCCCGTCCGCCGGTCACGGCGTCGATCACCCGGGCGGCACGGGGGAGGAGCAGGGTCAGGGGCCCGGGCCAGCACGCCTCGGCGAGCACCGCGGCTCCCGGCGGGACGGTGGCTGCCCACTCGTGGATCCGGCCGGGCGCGAGGTGGACGATCAGCGGGTGGTCGGCCGGCCGGCCCTTGACGGCGAAGATGCGGGCGACTGCGTCCGCGTCATCGGCATCTGCGCCGAGCCCGTAGACGGTCTCCGTCGGGATGGCGACGAGGCCGCCGGCGAGCAGCCGCCCGGCGGCCCGCCCGACGTCCGCCGTGACGAGCCCGTGCGGACCCGTCATCCGGGGAGCGCGTCGAGGAACTCCAGCACGGCGTCGATGAACCCGAAGGACTCCGGAGTGGCGAAGTGGTCGGTGTTGCGCAGCGTCTTCCCGGTGGCGTCGGGCAGGGCGTCGACGAGGGGGTCAGCGGGGCCAGCGTCGTCCTTGTCGCCGACGATCACCAGCACCGGGCAGGCGATGACGGCCAGCTCCTCGGGTGTGAACGGACCGTCGTCGGGGCGCTTCAGCGCCGCCGCGAGCGCGATCGGGTCGTTGCCGGGTTGGCCGGCGTACTGGCCGAACAGGCGGGCGACGTTGTCGTCGGGGTCGGCGGTGCCCTCGACGCCGGCGATGATCCGCTGTCGACGAGACTCGTCGCGCTCGAAGACGCTCTTGCCGATGCCGGCGAGCACGATGCGCCGGAAGCGGTCGGGCTCCTTGGTGGCCAGGCGCAGCGTCGTCACCGCACCCATCGAGAAGCCGACGATGTCGACCGGCTCGTCGGGCAGCACGTCGAGGATGCGCGCCGTCAGATCGCGGTAGGCCTCGGGGTCGTGCGGCTTGGGGGCCTCGCCGTGCCCGAGGAGGTCGACGCCGATCACGGGTCGCCCGGCATCCGCCAGCAGCTCGGTGAATCCGCTCTGGCGCCACGTCGTCTGGAACGACCCGCCCCATCCGTGGACCAGCACCACGGGCGTCGGGTCAGTGGTGTCCGTCACGTCGCCGAGCGTAGACCTGCCACCGAGTCGGCCTCTCACGCCGGCGCCGTGCTGCTGCGGGGGCTGCGCCCCCGGACCCCGTCGTCGGCGGCTCGCTGGCGCTCGCTCGCCGACCGGCGCCTGCGGCGCCGTGCTGCTGCG
>JBEVOM010000168.1:0-32946 GCA_040507575.1 Ilumatobacteraceae bacterium | reverse complement strand
GCGATGACCAGTAGAACCCGCCGACCAATATCCGGACCGAAACGGGGTGGGGTGTCGGGGCCACGGTCAGGTCCTCCCAACGCCGCGACGTCGTGCGCCCACCGTTGCAGCAGGACCCTGCGCGCCCAGATCGCGTGCAGCTGTCGACACTCGTCGATCAATCGTCGGCGAAGGCGTCGCGCAGCTTGGCTTCCTCTTCGTCGGACAGGTTGGTGTGGATCAGCTCGGGGTGCATACCGGCGAACGCGCCGCGGACCTTGTCGAGCACGGCGTCGCTCGACAGCACGAACAGCGCGGAGGTACCCGGAGTGACCTGAGCCTTCACGGCATCGATGAAGTCGTCGTCGATGCCGGCGTCGGCCAGCGAACCGCCGAGGGCCCCCGACGCCGCGCCGATCGCCAACCCGAGCAGTGGCACGAAGAACAGGATGCCGAACAGGAGGCCCCAGAACGCGCCGCCGAGCGCACCGACGCCGGCCAAGCTCTGCAACTGCCGCGTCTTCGGCTTCTTCTTGCCCTCGGGCCACTCCACGGTGGCCGCGTCATAGATGTGGATGAGCTCTTCCTTGGTCAGCGCGAGCAGGATCGCCTCTGCCTCAGCGGCACCATCGGGCGTGTCGAACTTCCAAGCGGTCAGCGTTGCCATGTGAGCTCCTTCGGAGATCGGTCGTGGACGGCATGCCCTCGTTGCCGTTGGCGGATCGCCGAACGCGAGGTGCCGTCGCCGAAGTTAGGCAACACCGGTCCGATGCGCCTCACCCCATCAGGATGAACATCGACGGCGCCCGGCTGGACAGACGCGGCGAGAGCACCGGGCCCTCTCGGAGCCCGGTGCCCTCGGCTGGTGGCGTGCCGTCGACGGCGCGGCGCGTCGTTGTTCGATCGACGCCGAGGCGTCAGCCGGTCGTGGTCGGCGCCCCACCCGACGTGCAGATGGCGGTGTTGAGCGTCGCAATGCTCGCCTGGACCGCCGTCGCCTGCGCATCCGCCTCGGCGAGGATGCTCGACACGGTGGCGTCGTCCGGCGCGTCCTTCAGCTGACCGGTGAGCGTCTCGACCTGCGCCTGCAGGTTCGTCCACTCGGCCTGGCTGAGGTCCTCACCACTCGACACCAGCGCCTCCCGACTCGACTTCACGTCGTCGACGGCGGACGTGTACTCCTCCTTCGTCGCCGTCGCCGGGTCGAGCGCGGCGAGGCTGGTGACTGCTGCACCGTACGCCGTGAGGTCGCCGCAGAACGCGGCGTTGGCGTCGACGACGTCGGATGCCGTGTCGTCGTCATCGTCACCACATGCGGCGACGGCGGTCAGGCTGAAGAGCCCGACCAACCCGAAAATCAGTACTCGCTTCACAACGTCCTCCCAATGTCTGGTGTTCACCTGCGGGGTGTGCCGGCGGCGGCATCAGTCCGCGGCGGACCTGCGTCGGACGAGGTGGGTCGCGAACCGAGCCCCGCGGTGGACCATCAGAGGTGGTGCGCCTCGGGACCGGCACGTGACCATCGTCGGCCTTCGGGTCCCGATCCGCTTCATCTCATTCGGGTGAATGACGGTCCGTTCGAGCGTCCCCGCTCGGCCGACCACCGAGCGGCCGGCCGGTCAGGTCCCGGTGGCGGCCGGAGGCAGGTCCATCGATGCTCGGGCGTCGACGAGCGGAGCGTACGGAACGGTGATGAAGCCCCGTTGCGGCCGGTCGAGGTCGAACGAGATGAAGAGGATCAACACCACCACCGACGCTGCTGCCAGCGACGTGATCGCACCCCGTCCGAGGAGCGCGAGGTACAACGAGAGCACGCCCAGCGCGATGGCGCTACCACCCACCTGGAGCAGCATCACCGTGCTGGGCACGCGGTTGCGCAGCGAGGTCACCCGATCGGTGTGGGTGTCGAACATGGCGTTCAACGTCTCGACGTACAGGCGTGGCGCGGTGCCGGTCGGATCGGCCCGGACCGCGTCACCGGCAATGGCCCACAGGCCCCGCTGCAGCTCGGCCATGTCGGCCGTGTCGCTGTCGAACCGGTCCGTGTCAGGTACCTGGTCGGCGAGATCGATGGCCGTGGACGAGTACTGCTTCAGGAGCTCGAGCGACTTCGTTCGCTCCGGCTCGGCGAGCATCTGGGCGCGCAGGTACGTGGTGCCGATGTCGTTGGATTCCTGGACCACGAGGGCACGCCGAGCCTCGTAGCGCCCTACGGCCATCGTCAGCCCGAACGCCAGCAGTAGGCCGACGAGGCCGAGCAGGGTGCCCTGCACGACACCGACCGACTCACGGCTCCCATCCGGCCGGGACCGGATCTGGCGCCCGATCACCATGCCGGCCGCAGCGGCGCCACCCACGATGACGAGCAGCACGACGGCCAGCGTCAGGGTGCTCATGTGGAAGAACATCGGAATCGCTTTCGGCCGCCGGTGGGTGTCGGGCGGACGATAGTTGCTTGCGCCGGGGAACGAATCGTCCGGGAAGGGTGATGTGCAACCCTCCCGTCATCGACATCGTCGACACGGATGAACGCTCGGCGTCGACGTGGATCCGACGCTCCCGATCAGCGTCTCGGTGTGACGGGGGCTCACAGTCCGCGCTGGACCGCGATCCGACCGTCGCGTTCGGCGGCCACCAACGCGTCGTAATCGCGCTCGTTCTGATCGGCGTACGCCTCCGAGAACTCGGCGAGCGCCCGGTCGAACGTGTCGCTCCCGCCCAGGTACGAGGCGATGGCCACCCGGTCGCCGGACCGGGCGTGGGCCCGGGCCAGGGTCCGGCCACACAGCTCTGCGTAGACCGTCATCACCGCCGGCGCCATCGACTCGACCAGCGCCGAACCCTTCCAGTCCTTGAGCTGACGGATGTAGAAATCGCGGCTGATGCCGTCTGGACCCTCGACCTTCTGCCAGCCGAGGAAGATGTCGCTGCTCGCCTGCATCAGGTGCTGGCCGTGCACGACCCGCTCGGCGTCGGAGGGGTGGGGGTTCGGTCCGATGAACTCCTGCAGCACCGACGGCTGCGCCTCCTTCGCCTGCAGGAAGAGGGGGTCGCTCTCGTCGCGACCGAACAGCATGAGGATCCACGCTCTCGTGCCCACGCTCCCGACGCCGACGACCTTGCGGGCCACGTGGGCCAACCTGAAGTCCTCGAGCAGATGGCGGCGATCGGTCTGCAACGTCATCCGGTAGCCACGCAACAGCGAACGCAGCCACCCCATGAGCTCGTCGCGCTCGATTTCCTGGAAGAGCTCCTCGATCGGTTGCACCAGCGGCGGGTCGCTGATGATCTGCCGCTCACCGTCGACGACGTGCGAGAGCTTGTTGAGCGCGCTCATGCTGTCGCGGGTCCGAGCCTTGGCCACGTTGGCCTCAGCCCGCTTGCGGGCCGCTGCGGTCTGGCCCGCGCGCATGCCCTTCATGGCCTCGTCGACGTCGATGTGGGCGTACCAGACCGCCAGGTTCGTCATCCCGGCGTACTCGTGCATCGCCGCCCGATATGCGCCGAGGAGGCTGAGCAGCACGGCCTTGCGGTCCTTGGTCGAGAAGCCGTTGTCGCGACCGGCGATCGAGAAGCTGGCGGCCAGCCGCTTGACGTCCCACTCCCACGGACCGGGGAACGACTCGTCGAAGTCGTTCAGCCCGAACACCAGCCGCCGTTCCGGCGATCCGAACGCCCCGAAGTTCAACAGGTGGGCATCACCGCACAGCTGCACCGTCATGCCCGACCGCGGTGTGCCGGCGAGGTCGTGGGCCATGAGGAGCGCCGCCCCGCGATAGAACGTGAACGGCGACACGAGCATCCGGCCGTAGCGGATCGGGACCAGCTCGGGCACCCGGCTGACGGCCTGGCTCTCGAGGAGGTCGACGGGGTCGGGCCTCGACGGTCCGGCCGTGACGTCCGCATGGCTCGAGCGTGGCACCTCGCGACGCGCCGCCTTGCCGCGAGCGACCCGCTCGTCGACGGTCAGATGCGGCACCACCTTGCCGTGCTCGTAGCGCAGGCCGACCGGCAGCGGCTCCGACTCGTCCACGCTGCTATCAGCCTGTGTGCTGGCCATGTTCACCCCTCGTCCTCGATTCGACCGAGACCCTAGATCGACAGGGCCCCGGCGACCGCCGCCAACTCGTGGCGATCGAGGCGCGCCCGACACCGAAGGCGAGCTGTTCTTCAAGGTGATCCAGGGCTGCGCCGACGGGGAGGACGCCTGGATCGATGAATGGGACGGCACCGGCACCGAGCCCGAATCGCCCACCCCATCCGTACTGAGCGAACCACAACCGCTCAGGCCGCGCTCGTCGTCATCGTTCGTACAGTCAGCGGCGACCGGTGGACGGCATCCTCCTGCGTCTCCCGGGCGCCTGACGACACGCTTTCTCAGCGCACCTCGATCGAGCTCGACCGCGGGATCGACGCGACGTGGCCGTCAGCGCTGAGCAACCATGTGTCGACGCCGGCCGGGAAGTCGGCGTTGATGGCCGCCAGCGACGCGGCCGGGGCTGGCGAGCGCGTCGACGAGCACCCGGAAGACCCGTTGCGACTCGTCGGGGTGGAGCCGCGCCCGGGCGGTGGTCGTCATGACCTGGACTCTGGACCGACCACATGGACCGCGGGTTCTCCTCACGACTCGGGGCGGCGGCGCCGCAGCGAACCCTCGGTGAACGTCGACCGGTGACCGTCGACGGGTGCGCGTATCGCCGACGACATGATTCCGGCGAGACGGGTTAAGAGTGCGACAAGACGCTTCCGTCCAGACGGCGGTGTTGGTTGGTTGCTCTCATGACCAACGACTCGGACCGCCGTCTCCCGACGGTCGACAGCCACGGGATGGTGATCGGCGCGGCGGTCGGAGTGCCGGCGGCAATCGTCGTCGGTGCGCTCATGGCCGTGTTCCGGCCCCTGTTCGACACGACGAGCGCGGCCCTGGTGCTGATGATCGTCGTCGTGGCGGTCGCCGCACTCGGTGGACGGGCGGCGGGGATCGTGACCGCCCTGGCCGCAGTGGCGTCGTTCGACTTCTTCCACACGAAGCCCTACCTGTCGTTGGCCATCGATTCGCGTGACGATGTCGAGACCACGATCCTGTTGCTGGTGGCGGCCGTTCTGGTCGGCACGATCGCCTCGCACGGTCGCTCGGCCCGACACCGCGAGGGCTCGGCCCGGTCCGAGATCCGCCGCATCCATCGCGTCGCCGAGGCGGCCGTCTCGGGGCGATCTCCGGCCGAGGTCATCGCGGCAGCCCAAGACGAGCTGCGTGGCCTCCTCGCGCTCGCGGAGAGCCGCTTCGAGGCCCTCCCGATCAGTGATGGCGTCACCTATCAACGGATCGGTCGCAACGGCGCGATCGAGGGTGCCACGACGATGACATACGGCCGAGACGACAGCGGTCGCGGCGGCTTCGAGCTCCCGGCCGATGGCGTGGAGCTCCCGGTGATGGCCCGCGGCCGGCACATCGGCCGGTTCGTGCTCGTCCCCACGCCCGGCCACGCGGCGTCGCTCGAGGAGCGACTCGTCGCCGTGGCCATCGCCGACCAGGTGGCGGCTGTGTGGATCCCGACAGAGAAGGAGCGCTCCCGATGAGGGACGTCGTCATGTTGGCGGTCATCACCGCCTTCTTCGCCCTGTGCCTCGCCTATGTGCGCTGGTGCGATCACATCATCGGACCCGATCCGATGGAACGACCGGACGAGGACGCAGCCGCCGATGAGCGCGCCGGTGCTCTCGACGTCGAGGAGGTGTCGGCATGATCATCGCCGCCGCCGCTGACAACTGGATCGGACTCGGCCTGTCCGTGCTGTTGACGATCTACCTGATCGTCGTGCTCGTCCGCCCGGATAGGTTCTGATGTCCGGAGCCGGCCTGTTCCAACTCGTCGCGTTCTGCGTCGTGCTCGCCGCGACCGCCATCCCCCTCGGCCGCTACATGGCCGCCGTCTACGGTGCCCGAGCCGACGGCTCGGCGCCGGGTGACCGGTTCTTCGAGCCCATCGAGCGGCTCCTCTACCGGCTCCTGCGCGTCGACCCTCGACGCGAGCAGCGCTGGAACGTGTACGCCATCGCGCTGCTCGGGTTCAGCTTCGTGTCGTTCCTGTCGATCTACCTGCTGCAGCGGTTCCAGGGCTCGCTCCCGTTCAACCCGACGGACATGCCTGCGGTCGCGCCGCTCGGGGCGTTCAACGTCGCCGTCTCGTTCATGACGAACACGAACTGGCAGTTCTACAGCGGTGAGCTGACGATGAGCCACCTCACCCAGATGGTCGGCCTGTCGGTGCAGAACTTCGTCTCGGCGGCCGCCGGGATGGCCGTCGTCGTTGCCATCATCCGCGCCATCAGCCGGGGCGGCCAGCGCACGCTCGGCAACTTCTGGGTGGATCTGACCCGCACGACGCTGCGCATCCTGCTGCCGTTGGCGTTCGTCGTCGCCATCCTGCTGTCGCTCGGTGGGGTCGTGCAGAACTTCTCCGGCCACACCGACGCCACGCCGGTCGACCCCGCCGTCGCCGTTGAGATGACCCAGTCGATCCCCGGCGGGCCGGTGGCGAGTCAGGTCGCGATCAAGCAGCTCGGCACCAACGGTGGCGGGTTCTACAACGCGAACTCAGCACACCCGTTCGAGAACCCCACCGGGATCACCGACTTCATCGAGCTGTGGTCGATCATCATCATCCCGATCGCGTTCGTGATCGCCTTCGGCGTGCTGATCGGCTCGAAGAAGCAGGCTCGCGTCTTGTTGGCGGTGATGGCCGGGATCTGGCTGGCCATGTCCGTCTTCACGATGGTCGCCGAGGACTCCGGCAACCCTCGACTCACCGCCATCGGTGTCGATCAAGGCGTGTCGAGCGAGCTCGTCGGCGGGAACATGGAGGGCAAGGAGATCCGCTTCGGCCCGGCCACGTGCGGGCTGTGGGCGGCGACCACGACCGGCACCTCGAACGGCTCGGTCAACTGCATGCACGACAGCCTCACGCCCGTCGGCGGGCTGATCCCGATGTTGCACATGAAGTTGGGCGAGGTCAGCCCCGGCGGCGTCGGCGTCGGGTTGATGGGCATCTTGATCTACGCCCTGCTCGCCGTGTTCATCGCCGGCCTCATGGTCGGCCGCACGCCGGAGTACCTCGGCAAGAAGATCCAGGCCGCGGAGATGAAGCTCGTGGTGCTCTACCTGATCGCCATGCCCCTGGCATCGCTCGGGTTCGCCGCTGCCGCCGTGGTGCTGAGATCGGCGTCCTCGACGATCTACAACCCCGGACCGCACGGGCTGTCGGAGGTGCTCTACAACTACGCCTCGACCGCCAACAACAACGGTTCGGCGTTCGCCGGGCAGGGCACCGCGACCGACTGGTACACGGTCACGATGGGCATCTCGATGCTCATGGGCCGGTTCCTCCTGATCATCCCGGTCCTCGCCATCGGCGGCTCCCTGGTGCGCAAGCAGAAGGTCCCGGCAACCGCCGGCACCTTCCCCACCGACTCACCCCTGTTCGGGGGCCTCGTCGTCGGCGCCATCGTGATCATCGCCGGCCTCACGTTCTTCCCCGCCCTCGCGCTCGGCCCCATCGTCGAGCAACTGAGCCTCTGATGATGGCCTCGTTCGCTCCGAAGACGGGGCCAGTGACCTCGTTCGCTGCGAAGACTGCGCTCCCTCGGCAGTGTCTCGCTGCGGCTGGCGCCCGGCCTGCGGCCGGACGCTCGACGCCCACCATCCAAGCTCGCTGCGGTCGGGGGCCGAAGCGATCGATCAGGGCCCCTCACCGGAAAGATCACTCATGACCAGCACAATTGTCACCGACTCGCATTCCGCGCCGGAGTTGCCGGATCGGCCGCCGAAGGTGCGGACGCGGCCGTCGGGGGCGCGGTCGTTGTTCGACGGGGCGATCGTGCGGCAGGCGTTGCTCGATGCATTCGTCAAGCTCGACCCCCGGACGTTGGCGCACAACCCGGTGATGTTCGTCGTCGAGGTCGGCTCCGTGCTCACGTCGATCCTCTTCGTGAGGGACCTCGGCGACTCGACCCGCAGCGAGAACGTGTTCGCCGGCCTCGTCGTCGTGTTCCTCTGGTTCACCGTGCTGTTCGCCAACTTCGCCGAGGCGATGGCCGAAGGTCGCGGCAAGGCCCAGGCGGCGACGCTGCGCAAGACCCGCAGCGAGACCGTCGCCCGGGTCCGGCGTCCCGACGGCGTCGTGGAGGACATGTCCTCGGCGCAACTGCAGATCGGCGATCTGTGCGTCGTGACGGCCGGCGATGTCATCCCCGGCGACGGCGACGTCGTCGAGGGCATCGCCACCGTCGACGAGTCGGCGATCACCGGCGAGTCGGCCCCGGTCATCCGGGAGTCCGGCGGTGACCGGTCCGCCGTCACCGGTGGCACCCGGGTGCTGTCCGACGAGATCGTCGTGCGCATCACGGCCAAGCCGGGCGAGACGTTCCTCGACCGCATGATCGCTCTCGTCGAGGGCGCCGACCGCCAGAAGACCCCCAACGAGATCGCGCTCACGATCCTGTTGGCCGGCCTGACGATCATCTTCATCCTCGCCGTCGTGACCCTGCAGCCGTTCGCCATCTACTCGAACGCCCAGCAGCCGATCATCGTGCTCGTCGCCCTCCTGGTGTGCCTGATTCCGACGACGATCGGTGGCCTGTTGTCGGCGATCGGCATCGCCGGCATGGACCGGTTGGTGCAGCGCAACGTTCTGGCCATGTCGGGCCGGGCCGTCGAAGCCGCCGGTGACGTCACCACACTGCTGCTCGACAAGACCGGCACCATCACGTTCGGCGCCCGCCAGGCCGCCGAGCTGCTCCCGGTCTACGACGTGACCGACATCGAGCTGGCCGAAGCCGCGCTCGCCTCCAGCCTGGCCGACGAGACGCCGGAGGGTCGCTCGATCGTCGAGTTCGCCGCCACCCGATACGGGCTCAGCGAGACGGCGAACCGCGATGCGGTGATGGTGCCGTTCACCGCCCAGACCCGGATGAGCGGCATGGACTTCCCGGCCGTCGACGGCACGCCGGCGCGGTCGGTCAGGAAGGGGGCGGCCGAGAGCATGCGGCGCATGGTCACGGACGCCGGCGGCATCGTGCCGATCGAGCTCGGCCCGCTCGTCGACTCGGTGTCGAACGACGGTGCCACACCGCTCGCGGTCAGCGTGCAGCTCGACGGTCAGCTCCCCAGGATCCTCGGCGTCATCCGGCTCAAGGACACGGTCAAGCCGGGCATGACCGAGCGCTTCGACCAGATGCGCACGATGGGCATCCGCACGGTGATGATCACCGGCGACAACGCTCTGACCGCGGCCGCCATCGCCCGGGAAGCCGGCGTCGACGACTTCCTCGCCGAGGCGACGCCGGAGGACAAGATGGCCCTGATCCGGCGGGAGCAGATGGGCGGCAACCTCGTCGCCATGACCGGTGACGGCACCAACGATGCCCCGGCCCTCGCCCAGGCCGACGTCGGCGTCGCCATGAACACCGGCACCCAGGCGGCCAAGGAAGCCGGCAACATGGTCGACCTCGACTCCAACCCGACGAAGCTCATCGAGGTCGTCGAGATCGGCAAGCAGCTGCTGATCACCCGGGGCTCGCTGACGACGTTCTCCATCGCCAACGACGTCGCCAAGTACTTCGCCATCATCCCGGCGATGTTCGCCGCGGTCCTGCCGGCCCTCGACGAGATCAACGTCATGGACCTGCAGTCGCCCCGTTCGGCGATCCTCGCCGCGGTCATCTTCAACGCGCTGATCATCGTGGCGCTGATCCCGCTGGCCCTGCGCGGCGTGAAGTTCCGGGCCGTCTCGGCCGCCGCCGTGCTGCGCCGCAACCTGCTGGTCTACGGCGTCGGCGGGATCATCGCCCCGTTCGTCGGCATCAAGCTCATCGACATCATCATCACGGCACTGGGAGTCTCCTGACATGCACGCCGCCCTCCGCCAGCTCCGCCCGGCGATCGTCGCCGTCCTCGTGTTCACCGTCATCTGCGGGGTCGCCTATCCGCTGGTCATCACCGCGATCGCCCAGGTCGGCTGGGGTGACACCGCCGACGGCCGACTCATCGAACGCAACGGCGTCGTCGTCGGCTCCGAGCTGATCGGCCAGCCGTTCGTCTCCGCGCAGTACTTCCATCCCCGCCCGTCGGCGGCCGGTGACGGCTACGACGGTGCAGCGTCCAGTGGCTCGAACCTCGGCCCGACCAACGAGGCCTACCTGGACACGGTCGCCGAGCGCGTCGCCGCCTACCGGACCGAGAACGGAATGGGCGACGACGCCCTCGTCCCGGTCGACGCCGTCACCGCGTCAGCGTCGGGCCTCGATCCGCAGATCTCGATCCGCAACGCCCAGCTGCAGGCACCCCGTGTCGCCGCCGAGCGGGGCATCGAACTGGACGAGGTGCTGGCCCTCATCGACGAGCACACCACGCACCGGCCGTTCGGGATCCTCGGCGACCCCGGCGTGAACGTCCTCCAGCTCAACGTCGCCCTCGACGACGCCTCGGCATGAGTTCCTGGACACCGCGATGGCGGAGGTAGCCAGCCCGAACGGGCGGAGCGAGCCGAAGCGCGGTGTGCTGCGCATCTACCTCGGTGCCGCGCCGGGTGTCGGCAAGACGTTCGCCATGCTCAACGAAGGCCACCGGCGCCGGGAGCGCGGCTCTGACGTCGTCGTCGGGTTCGTCGAGACCCACGGCCGCGAGCGCACCGCAGAGCAGATCGGCGACCTCGAGGTGATGCCGCGCCGGCAGCTCGTCCATCGCGACAGCGTGCTCACCGAGATGGACCTCGAAGCCATCCTGCGCCGGCATCCCGACCTCGTGCTGGTCGACGAGTTCGCCCACAGCAACGCCCCCGGCTCGCGCCACGACAAGCGTTGGCAGGACGTCGAGGAACTGCTCGCTGCCGGCATCGACGTCATCTCGACCGTCAACATCCAGCACCTCGACTCGCTCAACGACGTCGTCGAGCGGATCACCGGCATCCATCAACGCGAGACGGTCCCCGACCGCGCCGCACGGGCCGCCGACCAGATCGAGCTCGTCGACATGGCGCCCGAGGCGCTGCGCCGACGGTTGGCCCACGGCAACGTCTACGGCCCGGAGAAGATCGATGCCGCCCTCGGCAACTACTTCCGCGCCGGCAACCTCTCGGCGCTGCGAGAGCTGGCGCTGCTGTGGGTGGCTGACCGCGTCGACGACTCGCTGCAGGACTATCGCGATCGACATGGCATCAGCCGACCGTGGGAGACGCGCGAACGCGTCGTCGTCGCCCTCGCCGGCGCTCCCGACACCGATCACCTGGTCCGTCGGGCCGCCCGGATCGCCCAACGGGCCAAGGGCGGGCTGATCGGTGTCCACGTCGTCGCCGACACCGGCCTGTCCACCGGGCCCCAGGACGCGGCCGGCGAATCGATGGCCGGGCAACGAGCGCTGCTCGAGGAGCTCGGCGGCGAGTACCGCCGGGTGACCGGCAACGACGTGGCGGCGACCCTCGTGGACGTCGCCCGGGCCGAGAACGCCACCCAGATCGTGCTGGGCGCGAGCGCCCAGCCGCGTTGGCGCGAGCTGTTCAGCGGGTCGATCATCAACCGGGTCATCCGTCTGTCCGGTCCCATCGACGTCCACGTGATCTCTCGACCGACCGGACCGGCCGGCGACGGCGAGCGCCGGCTGCCCGTGGTCAAGCCGGTCCTCACCCCACTCCCGCCGCGGCGGCAGCTGTGGGGCTGGGTCATCGTCGCTCTCGGCCTGCCGTCGATCACGATCGCGTTCGCCCAGACCCGTGACACGTTCGGACTGACCAGCGTGCTGCTGCTCTACCTGGTGATGGCCATGGTCGTGGCACTCGTCGGTGGGGCGCTGCCCGCCGTCGTCGCCGTGATCGGCGGGTTCCTCCTGGCCAACTGGTTCTTCACGCCGCCCTACTACCAGTTCACGATCGCCGAAGGCGAGAACCTGCTGGCACTCCTGGTCTACGTGTTCGCCGCCGGCACCGTCGCCGTCCTCGTCGATCGCGTCGGACGCAGTCGCCTGCGGGCGGCGCGCTCCCAGGCGGAAGCCGAAGCGTTGGCGTCGCTGGCGGGCGCGCTGGCCCGGCCGGAGTCGGTCGCCGCGATGTTGGGCCAGCTCCGCATCACGTTCGGCGTACGGGCGGTCGCGCTGCTCGAGCACGACGGATCGTCGTGGACGCTGCTGGTCAGCGCCGGTGATGACCCTCCGGTCGACCCGGACGACGCCGACATCAGCCGCGATCTCGGTCACGGCATCAGCCTCGCCCTTGCCGGCGGCGCGCTGTCCGGCGACGACCAGCGGATGCTCAACGCGTTCGCGGCACAAGTGGCGTTGGCCGCCGAGCGCGAGCGCCTCCACGGCGAGGCCTCCAAAGCAGCCGACCTGACCGCCGCCAACAGGTTGCGTGGGGCGCTGCTGCAGGCCGTCTCGCACGACCTGCGCACACCGTTGGCCTCGATCAAGGCGTCGATCTCCAGCCTGCGCCAGCGCGACATCGACTGGGCACCCGGCGACATCGAGGAGTTCCAGCAGACGATCGAGGAGGAGACCGACCGATTGAGCGACCTCGTCGGCAACCTGCTCGACATGAGCCGGCTGGAGTCGGCTTCGCTCGCGGTGCAGGTGAGGCCGACCAGTGTCGAAGAGACGGTGTTCGCGGCGGTCGCCAGCCTCGGACCGTCGGCGGCGGGCGTCGAGGTGGACGTGCCTGAGTCGTTGCCCGACATGGATGCCGACGAGGTGCTGCTCGAACGAGCGATCGCCAACATCGTCTCCAATGCCGTCCGACACGCGTCAGCGCCGTCACCGCCACGCGTCATGGCCGGGCACGTCGTGCGGGACGGGGAACCACGCATCGACATCCGTGTCATCGACCGGGGACCGGGCATCCGATCCGTCGATCGCGAGCTCGTGTTCCAACCGTTCCAACGACTCGGCGACCACGCGGCCGATCGGACCGGCATCGGCCTCGGACTCGCCATCGCCAAAGGGTTCGTCGAAGCGATGGGTGGTGAGCTCGCCGTCGAGGACACGCCCGGCAGCGGGGTCACCATGGTGATCAGCCTGCCGGTCGCGCCGGCCAGGAGCCTGACCTGAGGTCGGACGTGGACGACGGCCCGATCCGGCGGGCGATGGTGGCGCTCCCCGCCCGCAGCCCGCGTGCCGTCAGGTGTCGTCCGACTCGAGGAGGAGGTCGAGCTCGTCGATCGCCGCTTGCTGTTGGGCCACGAGCTCCTTGAGCTGGCCGAGCCGGCGGCGAGCGTCGGCGGGCGGCAGCGACGGATCCGTACCACTGGGCGTGGTCTTGGGCTGCAGGAAGAGGTTGGCGAGGTAGCCGGTGAAGGTGCCGAAGATGCCCACACCGATGACGATGATCACGGCCCCGAAGAAACGGCCCTGGTTCGTCACGGGGAACTGGTCGCCGTAACCGACGGTCGAGATGGTGACGATGACGTACCAGAGGGCGTCGGAGCCCGACGTGATGTTCGCCCCGGACGCGTCCTGCTCGATGTTGAGGATCTCGAGGCTCCCGAACTCGAGGACCAGGATGCCCATCAGGAGCAACGTGAGCAGGGCACTGCCCGCCCGATCCTTGATCAGACTGCGGCCGATGTTCTTGATGCCGTACGCGCGCAGGAGCCGGAACACCCGCAGGAGCCGGAAGATCCGCAGGATCTTGAGCTGCTCGACCGGCAGGCTGGCGAGCAGATCGGCCCAGCCGAACTGGCGGAAGAAGTACCGGGACTTCGACTCGGCGGTCATGAGGCGGTACGTGAAGTCGGCGAGGAAGATCGCACTGAGCAGTGCGTTCATGGCGAACAGGATCGTGTCCAGGTTGGAGTCCTGAACGGCGTAGAGCAGGACGATGTTCACGATCGACAGGATCGAGAGGACGCCGACGAAGATCTCGTAGCCCGTGCTCTTGAGCTCCGTGCCCCTCGCCTCGGCTCCGTCGGTCTCCATACCAGCGCTGCTCCGTGTGGTCGTCGCGTCCGACGACGTACCGGACGGTGGCATTCTGACCGGCTCGGGACGATCTCGGTGGGACCGGCACGGATGACGCACCGGCGCGCATCTGCGCACCGGTCACTCGAGCGCCGTCAGCCCTTCGGCGCCCGGTCGATGCGGCTGTGGTCGGCGTCGCCATCGACGAACGTCGAGCCCAGGGCGGTCGCCGGCGTCAGCTTCGGGAGCAGGGCCACGAACCTGATGCCCAGCGCGTGACGCTCGGACTCCGCACCGGCGTAGGTGCTGATGAACCTGATCGTCGCCGTGGCGCCGGCGTACCCGCCACTCATGGGAACCGGCGCGAGCCGCGCCGCTCGAGAAGCTGATCACCGTCGAGCCCGGATCGAGCGGCGCGAGGACCGCGGCGCGGACGAACCCGAACACGTGGCGGACGTCGAGATCCCAGTTCTCGCTGAACGTCTCCCAGGTCTGGTCCTGCCGCGTCGCCGCCCGCGGGGTGGCGCCCGCGTTCAGCACGATGGTGTCCGGCCGGAACCGGCCGATGAGCCGTCCTGCGAGCGTGTCGTCGGCGGCGTCCGCGACCACCGATGTGAACGATGGCCCGAGCTGCCGCTGCAGCTCCGTCAGTGCCGCCTCGTCGCGAGCCACGCCGACCACGTCGGCGCCGCCTGAGGCGAGGGCGACGGCGACGGCGCGGCCGAAGCCGCGACTGGCACCGGAGGGGCCTCACGCTCGCACTGACCTGAGGAAGCAGCACGCGATCTGGGCGCCATGCAAGACATCGTCCAGACGGGGTGAAGCCTCCCGCACCACAGATCATTACGTTCGGATCCGCTGGCCCGGCAGCCACGGCCGATCCGTGCCCTGTGATCAGGGACACGACACAGGAGATGAGCGATGACGAACACACCAGACCGGCACGCCCGCACGATGTTGCCGATTCCCGATCGTCCGGCGCCGGGGTTGACGACGTACGACGCCAAGGACCCCGCCACCGCCTTCGCGCCGATCGAGCCGTTGCTGCCGCCGGCGGGCGCCCCGAACGTGCTGATCGTGCTGCTCGACGACGTCGGGTTCGGGGCCGCGAGCACGTTCGGCGGCCCGTGCAACACACCGACAGCCGATCGCCTGGCCGCCGGCGGGCTGCGCTACAACCGCTTCCACACCACCGCGCTGTGCGCGCCGACCCGGGCGGCGCTGCTGTCGGGCCGCAACCACCACTCCGTCGGGATGGGCTCGATCACCGAGACGGCGACGTCGGCACCCGGCAACAGCTCGCTGCGGCCGAACACGAAGGCGCCGCTGGCGATGACGCTCAAGCTGAACGGGTACTCGACGGCGCAGTTCGGCAAGTGCCACGAGGTCCCGGTGTGGCAGTCCTCGCCGATGGGCCCGTTCGACGCCTGGCCGTCGGGCGGCGGCGGGTTCGAGACGTTCTACGGGTTCATCGGCGGAGAGAACAACCAGTGGGATCCGGCCTTGTACGACGGCACCACTCCGGTCGAACCGCCAACGACGGCGGAGGAGGGCTACCACCTCACCGAGGACCTCGCCGACCGGGCCATCAGCTGGGTGCGCCAGCAGAAGGCGTTGATGCCCGACAAGCCGTTCTTCGTGTACTTCGCGCCCGGCGCGACGCACGCCCCGCACCACGTCCCCAAGGAATGGGCTGACCGCTACGCCGGCCAGTTCGCCGACGGCTGGGACGTGCTCCGGGAGCAGACCTTGGCTCGCCAGAAAGACCTCGGGATCGTCCCGGCCGACGCCGAGCTGACGGCGCGGCATGCCGAGATCCCGGCGTGGGACGACATGCCGGCCGAGCTCAAGCCGGTGCTGGAACGCGAGATGGAGGTCTACGCCGGGTTCCTCGAGCACGTCGACCACCACGTCGGCCGGCTCGTCGACACCATCGAGGACCTCGGGATCCTCGACGACACGATCATCTACTACATCATCGGCGACAACGGGGCGTCCGCCGAGGGCACCCTCAACGGGGCGTTCAACGAGATGGCCAACTTCAACGGCATGGCCGCCCTGGAGACGCCCGAGTTCCTGCTGTCCAAGATCGACGAGCTCGGCTCGCCCAGCTCCTACAACCACTACGCCGTCGGGTGGGCCTGGGCCAACTGCGCCCCGTTCCAATGGACCAAGCAGGTCGCCTCCCACTGGGGCGGGACGCGCAACGGGACCATCGTCCACTGGCCCAACGGCATCGACGAGCGTGGCGGACTGCGCACCCAGTTCACCCACGTCATCGACGTCGCCCCGACGATCCTCGAGGCCGCCGGCCTCCCGGAGCCGACCGTGGTCAACGGCGTGCAGCAGTCCCCGATGGAGGGCACCAGCATGCTCTACACGTTCCAGGCTGCCGACGCCCCGGAGCGTCACGACCTGCAGTACTTCGAGATGTTCGGCAACCGCGGCATCTACCACCGCGGGTGGAGCGCCGTCACCAAGCACCGCACACCCTGGGTCATGACCGGCACACTGCCCCCGCTGGACGACGACGTCTGGGAGCTCTACGACGGCAACAGCGACTACAGCCAAGCCCGCGACCTGGCCGCTGAGCAACCCGGGCGACTGGCCGCACTGCAACGCCTCTGGCTCATCGAAGCGGTCAAGTACCAGGTGCTGCCGATCGACGACCGCGGCGCCGAGCGGCTCGAGCCCAGCCTGGCCGGCCGTCCCACGCTGATCCGCGGGACGTCCCAGCAGTTCTTCCCGGGCATGGGCCGGCTGTCGGAGAACAGCGTCGTGAGCATCAAGAACAAGTCGTTCTCCGTCACCGCCGACATCGACGTCCCCGCCGTCGGCGCTGAAGGCGTGATCATCGCCCAGGGCGGCCGGTTCGGTGGCTGGGCCTTCTACGCCAAGGACGGCAAAGCCAAGTTCGTGTACAACGTGCTCGGCATCCACGAGTTCGCCACCGTCGCCACCGAGCCGATCCCCGCCGGCTCGCACCAGGTTCGCGTCGAGTTCGCCTACGACGGCGGCGGACTCGCGAAAGGCGGCGACGTCTGTCTCTACTACGACGGCACCGCCGTCGGCACCGGCCGCGTCGGAGCCACCCAACCGATGATCTTCTCCGCCGACGAGACCACCGACATCGGCTACGAGTCGGGCACCACCGTCACCGCGGACTACACCGCTCACGGCAGCCGGTTCACCGGGAAGATCAACTGGATCCAGATCGACCTCGGCGACGACGACCACGACCACTTCATCGACCCCGACGAACGCCTCCGCATCGCCATGGCCCGCCAGTAGGCCAGCACCATCGACGCTGGTGTCGCTGGGTGGTGAAGCGCCGGTGCGAACGCCAAGATGGGGTCGTGTCACCCATCGAGCTCCTGGACGTCGACCTCGACGCCCCGGGTCCGTGGCCTCCGACGACGCAGCGTTGGGACGGTTGCAGGGCGATCCTGCGTCGCAACGGGGTGCCGGTGGGGACGGCGCTCGTCATCGGGGAGCGACCGAGCGGGCTCGACGAGTTGCTCCGATCGGCGCGGCTGCGCACGCACCCGCTCCCTCCGCCTGCCGCGACGCCGGTCCCGATCACGGTCGCCATCTGCACCAAGGACCGCCCGACGCTCCTCGCCACCTGCCTGGCGTCGGTCGCGGAGGCGATCCGGGCCGCCGGGACCGAGGTCGACGCCGAGATCGTCGTGGTCGACAACGCGTCCGCGTCCGACGAGACTCGGCGCGTCGCCGAAGGTGCGGGCGCCGTTTGCATCCGTGAGTCCGTTCCCGGGCTCGACGTGGCTCGCAACCGCGCCGTCGCAGCGGCGTCGAAGGACGTGGTGGCGTTCGTCGACGATGACGTCGTCGTCGATCAGCTGTGGCTGCGCACGCTGGCTCGGACGTTCGCGGCGAACCCGGATGCCCACGCCGTCGCCGGCGGAGTGCGCGCCTTTCGCCTGGACTCGCCGGCACGGGTCGACTTCGAGCGCAGCGGGGGGTTCACGCCGCAATGGGAGCCGGCCCGCCTCGTCGTCGACGGTACCGATGACCTCCCGTTCCGCACCGGGATCGCCGCCGGCTGCAACATGGCCTTCCGCGTTCCATCGCTCGAACGGGCCGGGGCGTTCGACGAGGCCCTCGACACGGGACGGCCGATGCCGGGCGGGGGCGACCTCGACATGGTGATCCGCATGCTGATGCAGGGTCCGGTCGTCTACGAACCGGCGGCCGTGGTGTTCCACGACCACCGCGCCGATTGGAAGAGTCTCCGGTACCAGTACTACTCGTGGGGCAAGGGCTGGGGCGCCGTGCTCGCCAAGTGGTACCGCAGGGCGCCGGAGCACCGACGTCGCATCCGAGGGGTCGGGCGATCGGTCGCCCGCGACTACGCCACGCTCCTCGTCCGCGGCCCGCGCCACACCTACAGCTACCGGCGTTCGCACACCGCCCTGATGGCGGGCGGCTTCCTGGTCGGCGTCTGCGGGTCCTACGAGCGGTCGCAGCGCCGCATGCAGCGGCGACGCGCCGCCATCGGGCCGTCCCACGCCGACCCGGCGGCCGTGACCGCCGGCGGTGAGCCGTGCTGACCGCCCGGTCCGAGCGCATCACCCGCGCCCGTCGGCGCGTTGCCGGCGCGGTGCAGCGCCGCCTGCCCCGGATCACCCGTCGGGTGGTCGGTGCCAGCGTGCTCCTCTACCATCGCGTGGCGTCGTCGCCGGCTGATCCATGGCAGCTCGCCGTCACGCCGGACCACTTCGACGAGCACTTGCAGGTGCTGCGCGCGAACGGGGACGTCGTCGACGCCGCCCCCACCGCCCAACGGTTCCGCCGGCACAGCCTCGGCCGGCGCCGCTTCGCCGTGACGTTCGACGACGGCTACGTCGACAACCTGCAGGCGGCGTTGCCGCTCCTCGAGCGCCACGACGTCCCGGTGACGATCTTCGTGGCGACGGCGTACCTCGACCAGCCCTCGTTCTGGTGGGATCGCTTCGACGTGCTCGTTCTCGGGGACGCCACGTCCGTGGAAGCCGGAGCCGAAGCCGCCGTGGCGGCCGGGTTGCTCGACACCCAACGGTTCGGCGAGGTGGTGGCCGCGGGGCGCGAGGCCTTGCACGCGACGCTCTACGTGACGCTGGTGGCGCTCGCCGCGGACCGGATCACCGACGCGCTCGACGTGATGAGCGCGCACCTGGGCCTGGGCGACGTCACGCCGGAGGGCCGACCGTTGACGACGGCGGAGCTGATCACACTCGCCGCCCACCCCCTCGTGACGATCGGTGGCCACACCTCCCGCCACATCCGCCTCGCGCACGTCTCGACGGACGACGCGCGACGCGAGATCGACGAGGGTGCCCGCCACCTCGCTGCGGTGCTCGGCTCGCCACCGCTGCTGTTCGCCTATCCCTTCGGAGACGCCAACGCCTCCGCCGCGGTGGCGGCGCGGCGTAGCGGCTTCAGTCGGGCGTTCACGACCGAGGGTCGGGCTCTGTCGGTGATCGACGATCCGATGCTCCTGCCCCGGCTCGTGGTGCCCGACACCGACGGCACAGAGTTCGGCCGGTGGGTCGTCGGCGCGACCGGCGGGGTGGGCGCCGGCTGGTCGGCGGTCGCGCGCTGATCGTATGAGCACCCGACCGGCGATCTCGTGCGTGCTCATCTTCCTGGACGGTGAGCGGTTCATCGACGCCGCGATCGCCAGCGTCGTCGCGCAGGACGACCCGTCGTGGGAGCTCATCCTGGTCGACGACGGCTCGACCGACTCGAGCTCGCGCATCGCCCAGCGATGGGTGCGGTCCGATCCGCGCATCCGCCTCGTCGAGCACCCCGGACATGTGAACCGTGGCATGAGCGCGTCCCGCAACCTCGGCATCGCACTGGCCACGGGCGATCTGGTCGGGTTCCTCGACTGCGACGACGTCTGGCTGCCGGCATCCGTCGGTCACGTCAGACGCCTGGCTGTGGCGCATCCGGACGCCGACGTCATCATCACGCGCTGCTGGCGATGGAGCACCTGGGATGGCTCGGCCCTGGACGTCCTGATGGATCAGCCGGTCGGTGTCGCGATGCGCACAACACTGCAGCCGCCCGAGTTGCTGACCGCCATCTACGTCCCCGCAGGGTGGACCTTCGTGCCGGCGATGTGCAGCGTCGCCGTCCGGCGCGACGCGTTGATCGACCTCGGTGGCATGGAAGCGGCGTTCGGCGGGCTGTACGAGGACCAGGTCCTGTACACGAAGCTCGCCGTCAGGCTGACGGCCGTGGTCGACGACCGTCCGCTCGCGCTCTACCGGCAGCACCCGACATCAGCGACGGCGGTGGCGGCTGGCGCCGGCGAGTGGAACCGCCCGACGCCGAGCGCCGACTACCTCCGGTTCGAGTCCTGGCAGCGCGAGTACGTCGAGACAACGCTCGGCACCGATCACCCGGCCGTCGCCGCGCTCGCTGAACATGCGGGGGGCCGACGGCGATGGGTCGCCGCTGCCGCGGCTCGCGACGATCCCCCGAGCGCATGGCGCGGCTGGTGGCGCACGCTCGTGGCGCGGGGACGCCGGCTGGCCGGCCGGGCCCGCCGGGGGCTCCGTCACCGCCGAAGCGGCTCGCCGGACCCGACGATCACGGAGCGCTGGAGCGCACAGCACCTCGGCGCGCTGGGTGCTGCTCGCCGCGGTCGGGTGCTCGTCGTCATCGACGGCGCCGATCCCGCGATGTGGTCGAGCGACCTTGCGGCGGTCGCTGCACCGTCGGCCACGGAGGTGGTCGTCGGCCGTCTCGGTGATCACGACGAGGACGGGACGTTCGACCACGTGATCGTCGCGCTCGACGCCGCCACAGGCCGGGCGATCGAGCTGTTGGCCGGCGTGTGCCGCGCCGTCCCGCCGTCGGGCACGTTGTCGGCGATGTTCCCCGGGCCGGCGTGGTGTGCCGAGGCGGCGTCGATGGACGAGCTCATCGCCGTGGCGCAGCTCGGGCTCCCGGGGCACGACGTCGTCGGCGACTCCTTCGGGAACGCGACCACCGCCCGACTCGTGCGCGACGGCCGTCCGGCGAGCGACGCCGTGGGCGTGTCGATCGACCGGCACGAACCCGACGTGCCCGTCGTGCTGGCGCTCAGTGCGCTGCCACGGCCGGCTTGACGACCCGCACCGCGTGGATGAGGGCGTACTCGACGTGGAGGTCGTCCCGCTCCGCCGGCGACAGCTCGTCGTGGCCGAGGCCGTGGAGGAACGCGATGGCTGCAAGCACGTTGCCGTACGACTGCGTCTCCACCGCGAACCCGTCGAAGCACTTGGCGCACATCCGTCGGACTGCATGCTGGGAGAAGGAGTAGTTCCACCTGTCGCCCCACTCACCCGGGTCGACGTTGGTGATGCCAGGCACAGTGAGGAGCAGCACGCCACCTGGAGCGAGCGCCCGACCGACCGTTCGCAGCGCGGCCTCGAAGTCATAGACGAAGTGCAACGTCTGCGTGAGCACGATGCAGTCGAACGTGTCGGGCGGCAGGCTGTTCTCGTCCGCGAGGTCGCCCACGATCGTCGTGCCGGGTACGTCCCCATCGACGTGCAACACGTCGACGTGCGTGACGCGCCCGGCGCCGAACCGCCTGACGTACGCGTCGTCGCCCACCTCGAGCGCCCGACCGCGGACGTCGGCGACATGCTCGGCGAGGAACGACTCGATGTACCCCCGGTCGACGGGTCCTCCGCGCTGGTACCCGAAGTCTGCGGCGATCGGCGTCGTGCGGCGGAGGTCGCCGAACCGCACGAGTCCCGGGGGCGGAACCCTTCCCGGGCGCACGAGGCGCCGCGCCGCCCACCACAGTCGGGCCGGGACGACGCGTCGGGCGGCGGCACGCAACTGCTCAAGCATCGTCGCGGACCATACCGGTGGGCGACGCGTCGACATGTCCGTGCTGATCAAAAGGTCAGTTAGGATCCATTGACGCCATGGCGATCTCGATCGAACCAACCACGATCGGACGGTGGAGCGGTCGTTCGGTTGCGGCGTCAGTGGTCGTGTGCACGCGCAACCGCGGCCGGCGGGTGCGTTCGACGGTGGCCAGCGTGCTGCGCAACGACTGGCCGTTCGAGCTCATCGTGATCGACCAGAGCGATGACGACGTCACGTACGAAGGCCTGACCTCCCTCCTGGACGACCCACGCCTGCGCTACATCCGCTCGCGCGAAAGGGGGCTCAGCAGGTCCCGCAACCTCGGGATCGCCGAGGCCCGCCACGAGCTCATCATCATGACCGATGACGACTGTGTGGTCCCCCCATCCTTCGTGCAGACGATGGTCGAGGAGCTCACCATGGGCGAGCGTGTCGCGATGGTCTTCGCCGACGTGGTCGAACCGGTCAGCAGCGACCTCCACTGGACACCGACGAACGAGGCTCACAGCGACTACACGGTGAGCGCGGTCCGCGGATGGAAGAGCAACGACGGCGTCAACATCGGCATCGGCGCCGCGATGGGCTTCCGCAAGAGCGTCGTGCTCGGCGTCGGTGGATTCGACGAGCAGCTCGGCGCCGGCGCCCGCTACCACAGCGCCGAAGACACCGACATCGTCCTGCGGCTCCTGTTGCGCCACCACCGTGTCCACCGCACGACGCGCACGTGGGTGGACCACCTCGGCGCGCGGACGGTGTCGGAGACCCGCAACGTCATCCATGGCGCGATGTTCGGCATGGCCGTCGCATCCGGCAAGCTCATCCGGCACCGGCAGTGGGAGGTCGTGCCGTACTTCCTCGGCGTCGCGTGGTTGATGGTCATCAAGGTCGGCGTGCTCGAGATCATCAATGGCCGGCGACCGCCTGTCCTCGGGCGCAGCCGGCAGCTCGTCGGCGGTCTGATCGAAGGCCTGCGCCACCCGGGCGATCGGTCGACATTGCTGTTCCGCCCCCTGGAGCCCGAGGTGCCTCCGTCGTCGCCGTGAGGACCGGGGCCGGCCTGCGGATCGTGGTCGAGCCCAGCGACTACGTCCTGCGCAACGCCGGAGACACGGCAATGATGCAGGTCGCGATCACCCGCCTCGCTCGGCGCTGGCCGGAGGCCGAGATCGCGGTGTTCTCCGACGTTCCTGAACGCTTTCCGCGCTATGCACCGAACGTCACCGCCGTCGACGCCGCAGGACGGCGGGCGTGGCTGCGCACGCCGTTGGTGCCGGTGCGCCTGGTGCCCCGCAGACTGGTCCCGCTCGTCAGCCGTGCGTCACGTTGGGTGCGCGTGCACGCGCCGCAGGTCGCACTCGGTGTACTGGCCGTGCGCCTCGGCGCCGACGAGCGCCGGCGAGCGCGCCAGCACGTCCGCCTCCTGGCGCAGGCCGATGTGCTGTTGGCGACCGGCATGGGCGGGGTGACCGACGTGTTCCCGGAGTACGCCTTCGAGCTGCTCGAGACCCTCGACACGGCGCGACGAACCGGATCCGTGACGGTCATGGTCGGTCAGGGCATCGGCCCGCTCGACGATCCACCACTGCGCAGGTATGCCTCGAGCGTCCTCCGTGGGGTGGACCTCATCGCGCTCCGCGAGGATCGCGCCGGCCGGCCGCTCCTCGGCCACCTCGGCGTCGATCAGCGCCGGGTGCTCACCACGGGCGACGACGCCATCGAGCTCGCAGTGGACCGCGAGCCGAACGCCGGTCGTCGGGACATCGGTGTGAACGTGCGGATCTCCGACTACGCAGGGCTCTCCGACCGCGTCGCAGCAGACATCATGGAGCGTGTGCGCACAGCCGCCGACCACCTACAGGTCGGACTGCGGGGCATCGCCATCTCGTCCGTCCCGGGTGAGGAGGATGCGGGAGCGCTCGCCCGTGTGCTCGGAGCCGAAGCACCGACGTCGATCGGGCCGGGCGTCGCGTGGACCACGTCGCTCGACGGCGTCATCGACGTCATCGACGTCATCGCCGGATGCCGCGTGGTCGTGAGCGGCAGCTACCACGCCGCGGTCTTCGCTCTCGCCATGGGCGTGCCGACGATCGGCCTCGCCGCGTCGCCGTACTACGAGGACAAGTTCCTGGGGTTGGCCGACCAGTTCGGCGTGGGGTGCGACGTCGTGATGCTCGCTGCCGGCGACGGTGCCGACATCGCTGACCTCGTCGTGCATGCCTGGCAGGAGGCTCCGTCGACTTCGCCGCTGCTGGTGGCGGCCGCCCGCCGGCAGGTGGATCTCGGGCGGGGATCGTTCGCTCGGATCGCCGAGCTCGTCGAGGCCCGGGTCGATCGCGCCGCTCCCGCTGTGGGGGCGGTCCGGTGAACGTCGCCTACGGCAGCCTGCGACTGGGAGCGGCGACGCTGTACCGGCGCATGTTGTCGCGACCTCACGTCGCCCGCTGGTCGGAGCTCGACAGCTTCGAGGCCGAGTGGGACTCGCGCAGCGCGCTCATCGCCGATCTCGTCGCGCCCGGGGCCCGCGTGCTCGAGTTCGGCGCCGGACGCCGCCGGCTCGAGGCGCTGTTGCCCACCGGCTGCACGTACGTCCCGTCGGACATCGTCTCGCGTGGCCCGGGCACCCTCGTCGTCGACCTCGACGCGCGTCCCCTTCCGAGCCTGTCTGCCATCGAGCCCGACGTCGTCGTGTTCGCTGGCGTGTTCGAGTATCTCGGTGGTCTCGCCGACGTGCCGGCGTGGCTCGCCGGCGAGGTCTCGACATGCATCGCGTCCTACGAGTGCGCCGCCTCGCCGGCCCGATCCGTGGCCCGGCTGCGAGAGACAGCGCGGCGGTACCGCAATGGCTGGGTCAGCACGTACACCGAGGACGAGCTGGTCGACCTGTTCGCCCAGGTCGACTTCACGTGCACATCGAGGCGGACGTGGACGACCCCGGACGGTGCCGAGCGCGTCTTCGTGTTCGAACGCCGATGAGCCCGTCCAGTCCGACCGGCGAGGAGGGCCGCCTCGCGCCATGGCGCGAGAACGGCTCGCGGACCGGTCGCTGGCCGGCGTTGCGCCTCACGGAGGTCTGGACGTTCCGCGAACTGATCGGATTCTTCGCGCTGCGCGACTTCAAGGTCCGTTACAAGCAGGCGTTCCTCGGCGTGGCGTGGGCGGTCGTCCAGCCCCTCGTCGGCGCCGTTGCGTTCACCCTGCTGTTCCACCAGCTCGCCGACATCGACATCGGCGACCACTCCTACTTCGCGTTCTCGCTCGTCGGGTACGCGGTGTGGAGCTACTTCTCGACCGTCGTGGTCGCCGGCAGCAACAGCCTGCTGTACAACGCCGACCTCCTCACCAAGGTCGCGTTTCCCCGGCTCGTGCTCCCGATCGCCACGTTGCTCCCCGCGCTCGTCGATCTCGCCATCGGCTCGGCGCTCGGTCTCGTCGCGACGATCGGCGCCGGTGAGCGGCCGTCGCCTGTCGGCCTGGTCATCGGACTGCCCGTCGGGCTGGTGCTGCTCGTCGTGACGGTGGCGGGCACGGTGTTCCTCTTCAGCGCGTCGATCGTCCGCTACCGAGACGTGTCGGTGCTCCTC
Source organism: Ilumatobacteraceae bacterium (assembly GCA_040507575.1). Taxonomy (GTDB): domain Bacteria; phylum Actinomycetota; class Acidimicrobiia; order Acidimicrobiales; family Ilumatobacteraceae; genus JALZMG01. The sequence continues at coordinate 7,576 of JBEVOM010000168.1, read as the reverse complement.
GGGTTCGGTCTGCAGGTCGTGTTGTTCGCCAGCCCGGTCGCATACCCGACCTCGCTCGTGCCCGACGAGTGGCGCACGGTCATGTACCTCAATCCACTCGCCGGCTCTCTCGGCCTGTTGCGCTGGGGCCTCGTCGGCATGGATCCGCCCAGCGCCGCCGACCTGCTGCTGTCCACCCTCACGGCGGTGGTGATCCTCGGCGCTGGCCTGATGTACTTCCGTCGCAACGAGCAAGAGTTCGCGGACATCATCTGATGGCATCCACGGTCATCGACCTCGAGCGGGTCGGGAAGCGCTATCGGCTCGGTGAGCACCACGGCAGCGGGGCCGACCTGCGTGAGACGCTCGCCGCGCTCGGCCGTCGCATCCGGCACCGAGCGCATCCCCAGACCCGGGACCTGTGGTCGTTGCGCGACGTGTCGCTGTCGATCGAGCGCGGTCAGGCCGTCGGCATCATCGGTCTCAACGGCGCCGGCAAGAGCACCCTGCTCAAGGTCATCAACGGGATCACGACGCCGACAGAGGGCCGCAGCCGCACGCGAGGACGGATCGGCTCGCTGCTGGAGGTCGGGACCGGATTCCATGGGGAGCTGACGGGCACGGAGAACACCTACTTGAACGGCGCGATCCTCGGGATGTCCCGACGCGAGGTGGCCTCGAAGATCGACTCCATCGTCGACTTCGCCGGCCTGGCCCGCTTCATGGACACCCCGGTCAAGCGCTACTCGTCGGGCATGTACCTGCGGCTCGGATTCGCCATCGCGGCCCACATGGAGGCCGACATCCTCCTCGTCGACGAGGTCCTCGCCGTCGGCGACGTCGAGTTCCAGCGCAAGTGCCTCGGCAAGATGAGCGAGGTCGAGCAGAGCGGTCGGACCGTCCTGTTCGTCAGCCACAACATGGACGCCATGGTCCGGTTGTGCCCCCGCGCGGTGTGGCTGGAGGAGGGCCGGGTGCGCGCCATCGGCCCCACCGAGCAACTCGTGGGCGAGTACGTCCGACTGACGGCCGTCGAGGTCCCCGAGGTCGCGTTCGTCGAGCGGGCGTCCGGGCCGGCGGAGATCGTGGCGATCTCGTTGCGCGATCCCACCGGCAGCCCCGCATCCACGTTGACGACCCGGACGACGGCCCACGTCGAGATCGAGATCGGCGTGCACGAGGAGATCCCCGGCCTCGACGTGGGGTGCATGATCACGACGCATGCCGGCGCCGTCCTGCTCGACGAGCTGATGAGCGACGACGGCCCACGTCCGATCGGCCGACCCGGCCGCTATCGGATCCGCTGCACGCTCCCACCGGTGCTCCCCCCGGGGCAGTACTCGATCGGGGTGGTCCTCGGGACGCACTACGAGCTGATCGACTCCAAGGAGAATGCCGTGTCGTTCGTCGTCGACGGCGACGATCTCGGGCGTACCAGACGACTGTTCAAGCTCGGTCTGCCCTGGGACGTCGAGCGGGCGGACGATCACCTCCGGCCAGGTACCTGACCGGACGCTCGACGGACACCGTTCGGCGATCTGGGCGCGGCTTCAGAAGGCTTGGAGGTGGCCAGGTCCTTCCTACACGCGGTGCTGGCGCACCACGCGGACGAGGACGCCGACCGCCAGCACCCCGGCGCCGGCGATGGCGCTGGCCGCCGGGAGCGTCAGGGCCAGGCCGGCGCACCCGACGACACCGGCGGCGGCGAGGGCCCGGGGCCAGCGCCGCTGACCTGCTGGTAGCACCCAGGCCGACGCGTTGGTGATGGCGTAGTAGGTGAGGATGCAGAACGCACTGAAGCCGATGGCATGGCGCAGGTCGGTGACGGTGACGAGCCCGACGGTGATCGCCCCGGTGGCGATCTCGGCGCGGTGGGGGACTCGGCGGACGGCGTGCACGGCTTCGAGCCAGCCGGGCAGCTCATCGTCGGCCGCCATGGCGAAGGCCGTGCGGCTGACACCGGCGATCAGCGACAACAGCACACCGAGCCCGGCGATGGCCCCGCCGATGCGCACGGCTGGCAGGAGGGCGTCGAGGTCACCGGCGACGACCGCGGTGGCCAGCGGCGCGTCGGACGCGGCGAGCGCAGCCGGACCAACGGCGAGGAGGGCGCTGACGGCGACGGTCACGTACACGGCGAGCGTGATGCCGAGGGCGACGCAGACGGCTCGCGGGATGGTGCGGGCGGGCTCGACGACCTCTTCGCCGAGGGTGGCGATGCGGGCGTAGCCGGCGAACGCGAAGAACAGCACGCCCGCCGACTGGAGGGTGCCGACGACACCGCCGTCGGTGACGCTCCCCAACCGTTCCGGGCTGGCCGTCCCGCCGAACAGGGAACCAGCCACGACCATGGCGAGCGCGGCGAGCACGAGCGCGACGATCACCCGGGTGAGCGCGGCGGTCTTGCGGACGCCACGGCAGTTCACCGCGGTGAGTGCGATCACGGCCGCGACGGCGACCGGGCGTTGCACCGACGGAGCGGCATACGCACCGACCGTGAGCGCCACGGCAGCGCAGCTGGCGATCTTGCCGATCACGAACCCCCACCCGGCGAGGTAGCCCCAGAACGGCCCGAGGTGCTCGCGTCCGTAGACGTAGGTGCCACCGGAGACGGGGTGGATGGCGGCGAGCGCGGCCGACGACGTGGCGTTGCAGAACGCCACGGCCGCGGCGAGCGCGAGGCCGATGAGCAGTCCGGATCCGGCGACCTGCGCCGCCGGGCCGAGCGCGGCGAAGATGCCGGCGCCGATCATCGAACCAAGTCCGATCGTGACAGCGTCGCCGAGGCCGAGCCGGCGGGCGAGCCTGGTGGGGACGTCGACGCCGGTCCTGCTCACGGGGCCGGGCGGCCGATCACGGGGCCGCAGCGGGCTGGAAGAGCTCGATGAGATTTCCCGAGGGGTCGCAGGCGAGCACCTGGGACCCGCCCGGACCGCGGACCACGTCGTTGCGGAACGCCACCCCCGCCTCGGTGAGGATGGCAATCTCGGCCGCGAGGTCCTCGACGACGAAGTGGATCCGGTTCCACCCGCCGGCCCGTGGCTGCTCACCATCCGCCATCGGCCGCGCCGCGGAGCTCTGCGGACCCGACAGGAGGAGCCGCAGGTTGTCGCGCTGCACGTCGGCGAACGCCGGGAACGCGTTGAGCACACGGAACCCGAAGTGACGGGTGTAGAAGTCGACGCTGGCGGCCACGTCGTCGACGAGGATCCGGACGTTGGCAGTGGGGTCATCGGGCATGGCTGGTCCTTTCGGTGTGACGATCAGACGGTTGAGGATCGGTCGGCGAGGTCGGCGACGAGGAGCCCGATCCTGACCTCGAGCTCGTCGGCGACGTGCCGGAACGCCGGCAGCGTGGCGTCGTCGGTGTCGCCGTCGGCGGCCGGATCGGCGATGCTCCAGTGCGCCGTGATCGCAGCGCCGGGGAAGTCCGGGCAGATCTCGCGCACCTTGTCGCACAACGTGATGACGCGGTCGAACCGCCATCGGGCGAACCGCCGCAGGTGCTTGGTCGTGTTGGCGCTGATGTCGATTCCCCGTTCGGCCATCACCCGCACGGCGTTGTGGTGCAGCGGCTTGGGGCTGCTCCCTCCGCTGCACGCCACCACGTCGCCCCCGGTCCGATCGACCAGCAGCGCCTCGGCGATCTGCGACCGGGCGCTGTTGCCGGTGCAGAGGAACAAGACCCGGGGCGCTCGTCCGCGGGGTACGGGATCGATCGACGCTGCTGGACCCGGCCGGAGGCCAGGGTGGAGTGCCCCACCCGCATCGGCGAGCTGTTCACGGCAGCGGGTCAGGTCGGCGCGGTAGTACACGTCACGGCCGTCGGCCGAGCTGCGCCGGGAGGTGACGAGGCCGGCGTTGCGCAGCTCGGCCAGGTGGTACGACACGAGGTTCTGTGGCGCGCCGATCAGCTCGGTCAGCTCACCGACCCGCCGGTCGCTGCGGCCGAGCTCGTACATCAGCCGCCAGCGATGGGGATCGGCGATCACCGACAGGAACGCCGGCGGCAGGCGGTCACCGATCGACACGTCACGAGATTACATCAACCGGGATTGCTACATCAATCCCCGTCGATGGGTTCCCGGCCCGGATCGGCGAACGGTGCGGCCTTCGTGGCCGTTCTCGGCCCGACCGCCTGCTGTTCGATGCTCGCCCGTGCCCGCCAGGCCACGTAGCCGATGACGACCTGCGCCACGACCGCCGCCGCGACGCCAGCCACGCCCATCATCACACCCTCGATGCGCCGACCCCTCGACACCAACATCAGACCGGCCACGACGGCGAGAACACCCGCGGCGATGACGACCACCCGGGCGATCCGCACCCACTGCAGCAGAGACGCCAGCTCCGTCGTCGCCGACGAGGAGCCTGACCGACGCTGGGAAGGCTTCATGAACGCCTCCCGTCGGGACTGGATATTGCGCTCACCGAGCGCGGTTGGGGTTCGCGGAGATGTGACGAATCGTCCAACGATCGACCCCGCTTATGACCCATATCGGTCGCGGGACCCGCGCCGGAGACACCTGGCAAGGTCCAGTCAGGTGTCTCCGGCACAGCGATCACCGAGCGGAGGTGCGGTCGTTGTCGACGGCGAGGACGCGGTCGTTGCGGCGCTTCAGACCCACCAGGCCGAGGAGACCCAGCAGGCCGAGCAGACCCCAATCATCGAACCCGCCGTCGTCGTTCTCATCGACAGGGTTGTCGACCACCGCGACGTCGTTGGGGTCGCTCGGCGGGGTCGTCGCGAACGCCACAGCAGGCATGATCGCCAGCCCTGCCGCCACCGCCGTGGACATGATGATCTTGCGCATGGTTGTTCTCCTTGGGTTGGTTGCCGCCCGGCCGAACCGTCCGGGGGAGTCGCCTGTGCCCGGGAACCAACGCCGCCAAACTGACGATCTCGTTCGCCTCATTCTTCCCTCATACTCCGCTCATGTCCCGATCGATGCACCACGAAGAACCCCGCGCATGCAATATCTCGGGCGAGCTCTCCCCCCCATGACAAGTCTGGACTCGCGGCGCGATCACCGGAGTTCCACCATCTTTTTCCGGCCCGAGCGAGCACACCCCGGCCTCGTGTCACCGCCCGCCGTCGCGCAGGGACGGTCTACGGTCAGCCGCAGTTGCCTCAATATAGGCTGAGTGAGATGATCTGGGGCATGGTCAACCCGGCGGTCGACACCCGAGCCCGCCTCTACGCCGCCCTCGGGGACGTGACGCGGCTGGCCATCGTCGACGAGCTGACGGCATCGGACCGGTCCCCGCAGGAGCTGCAACAGCTCGTGGTCATCCCGTCGAACCTGCTGGCCCACCACCTCGACGTGCTGCAGACGGTCGGTCTCATCGAGCGGAGCCGCTCCAGCGGTGACGGCCGCCGCCGGTACGTCCACCTCCTCGGCGACGCGCTCGACACGCTGGCCATCAGACCGGTCCTGACCCCACAACCGGTTCTGTTCGTGTGCACCGCGAATTCGGCCCGCTCCCAGCTCGCCGCCGCCCTCTGGACCTCGATCACCGGCGCCCCAGCCGTCAGCGCCGGCACCCACCCCGCCGAGCGCGTCCATCCCGGCGCCGTCGCCGCTGCCCGACGAGCCGGCCTCGACCTCACCGACGCCCGCCCGACCCAGCTCACCGCCGTCAAGCAACCCACGGCGGTGACGATCACGGTGTGCGACCGGGCCCACGAGGAGCTCGCCCCCGGACCCGACTGGTTGCACTGGTCCATCACCGACCCCGTCCCGACCGGCACCACCAAGGCGTTCGACACCACCGTGGTGGAGCTCCGCCACCGCATCACCACCGTGGCCGGCGCCGCATGACCGACCTCGACCAACTCCCCGAGACCGGCACCGGCGACCTCCCCGTCGACCTCGGCCGGCGCCTCGTCGCCGAAGCACTCGGCACGGGACTGCTGATCGTCGCCGTGATCGGCTCCGGGATCATGGCCAGCCGCCTCTCACCCGACGACGTCGGCCTGCAACTCCTCGAGAACGCCGCCGCCACCGCGGGCGCCCTCATCGGTCTCATCCTCATCTTCGGATCGATCTCCGGCGGTCACTTCAACCCCGTCGTCACCCTCGTCGACCGGGCCTTCGGCACCATCTCGACCCGTGACACCGGCCTCTACGTGATCGCCCAGATCATCGGTGGTTGCCTCGGCGCCGTCGTCGCCAACCTCATGTTCGAGCTCCCCGCCGTCGAACTGTCGACCACCGAGCGGTCCTCAGGTGCCCTGTGGCTGTCCGAGGTCGTCGCCACCATCGGGCTGCTGCTCATCATCCACGGCTGCGTCCGCACCGGCCGGGCCGACGTCGTCGCCTTCGCCGTCGGCGTCTGGATCGCCGGCGCCTACTGGTTCACGTCCTCGACCAGCTTCGCCAACCCCGCCGTCACCATCGCCCGCACCCTGTCGGACAGCTTCGCCGGCATCGAACCGTCGTCGGCGCCGATGTTCATCGTCATGCAACTCCTCGGCGCGGCACTTGCGTTCGCTCTCATCCGCTACCTGTACGTCAACCCGAAGGCCGACCGCTGATGGCCGCAACCGACCAACTCACCCCCGCCCAACTCCACGTTCTCGCCACGATCGAAGGACAGCTCCACGTGACCACCCCCTCCGTCCTCTTCCTCTGCGTCCACAACGCCGGCCGCTCCCAGATCGCCGCCGGCTGGCTCCAGCACCTCGCCGGAGACCGCGTCCACGTCTACTCCGGCGGCTCCGAACCAGCCTCCGAAGTCAACCCGGCCGCGATCGACGCGATGGCCGAAGTCGGCATCGACATCGCCACCAACTTCCCCAAGCCGTGGACCGACGAGATCGTCCGGGCTGCCGACGTCGTCATCACCATGGGTTGCGGCGACGCCTGCCCCATCTTCCCCGGCAAACGCTACGAAGACTGGGAGCTCGACGACCCCGCCGGCCACGGCCTCGAGGCCGTCCGCCCCATTCGCGACGAGATCCGTCGACGGGTCGAACAGCTCATCGCCACCCTGCAGCTCATAACGGTCTGACCGCGTCACGCCGGACGTTCCTGGGGACTGTCAGACGAACGGTGCAGGGGGTCTGGCTGCTTCATTGTAGTTGAGGTTCGTGGGGCTCGAGAGGAGCCGGTCTTCGAAGGTGATGGCGAAGGCGTTGAGGGCGGGCTTCCAGCGGTCATCCAGCGTTCCTGGCCGGTGCCGGTGGGGTCGAGTGATCTGATGACCATGTGGAGGCATTTCATCGCGGCCTGCTCGTTCGGGAAGTGGCCGCGGGCGCGGGTCGCTCTGCGGAACCGGGCGCTGAGCGACTCGATGGCGTTCGTCGAATAGATCACCCGGCGGATCTCGGGGCGTAGTCCAAGAACGGCACGAACTCGGTCCAGGCGTTGGTCCACAGGGTGCGGATGGCGGGGTATCGGTTGCGCCAGATGGTGAGGAACTCGTCCAGGCGGCTCGCCGCGTCGGTCTCGTTGACGGCGGTGTAGATCGGCTACCGGGCGGTTTCTAGCGGTGGTCGCGAATCATGGGGTGGGCACCGCACTCGGCATCGCTGGCATCAGCCCTTCTTCGACGCCATCTGGGCGTTCCGCCACGACGGAGCCCTCTCCGAGAA
>JBEVOM010000166.1:0-24377 GCA_040507575.1 Ilumatobacteraceae bacterium | reverse complement strand
ACGAGCTCTTGATGTGGACCACACCGGTGCTGACGTTCTTGCGGTCCTTGCGGCGCGGTCGACGACCGGCTGGCTTCGGCTTGGCCATCGCTTACTTCCTCACAGCCTTCTTCTTGTTGGCAACGGTGCGCTTGGGGCCCTTGCGGGTGCGGGCGTTGGTGTGGGTCCGCTGACCCCGGACGGGGAGGCCCTTGCGGTGCCGGATGCCCTGGAAGCAGCCGATCTCGATCTTGCGCTTGATGTCCTGCTGCACGTCGCGGCGCAGGTCGCCTTCGATCCGCAGGTTCTCGTCGACGTACGCACGGATGCGGGCGACCTCTTCATCGGTCAACGCCGACACCTTGGTGTCGGGGTCGAGGCCGAGATCGGCGCACAGCTTCTGGGCCGTCGGCTTGCCGACGCCGAAGATGTACGTGAGCGAGATCTCCAGCCGCTTCTCGCGGGGGATGTCGATGCCGGCGATGCGGGCCATGTGGTCGTTTCTCTCTCTCAGCCCTGGCGCTGCTTGTGGCGCGGGTTCTCGCAGATCACCATGACGCGACCGTGCCGGCGGATGACCTTGCACTTCTCGCACATCTTCTTGACGCTTGGTCGGACCTTCATGGCGACGTCTCTCTTGCTGCGATCACTTGTAGCGGTACGTGATGCGACCTCGGGTGAGGTCGTACGGGGTGAGTTCAACCTGCACCTTGTCGCCGGGCAGGATCCGGATGTAGTGCATCCGCATCTTCCCGGAGATGTGCGCCAAGACCTTGTGGCCGTTGTCGAGCTCGACACGGAACATGGCGTTCGGGAGCGACTCCAGGATCGTGCCCTCGAGCACGATGGCGTCTTCCTTGGGCTTGGGCAGGGGAAACTCCTCAGTGGTGATGGGGCCCGGCCACCAGGCACGACGGCCAGGAGGCGCCCGGGGCACGGACGAACAGAACTGCCGGTCTGCGGACAGACCGGGGATCAATGCTAGCGGCGAGAAGGTCCAACACCAAGGGTGTCCGACGTGCTAGACGCACATCCCCGCAGCGAGGCCACGATCACGAGCGCGCGCTGTCGACCGAATTGGTCAGGCGTCGGAAGACGTCGTCGGGGTGGCCGACCCCGTCGATCACCTCGAGGCGGTTCTGGCCACCGTAGAACTCGATCAGCGGTGCGGTCTGGGACTCGTACAGGTCGAGGCGCCGGTTGACGGAGTCGGGAGTGTCGTCGTCGCGCTGTTGGACGTCACCGCCACAGACCTCGCAGATCCACGGCTGGCGCTCCTGACCGGTGGCCGTGTAGTTGGTCCCGCAGTCGCGGCACACCCGGCGGGCCGAGATGCGGGCGAGCACCGTGTCCCGGGGGACATCGAGGTCGATCACCGCGTGGATCGGCCGGTCGTGCGTGATGCGGTCCAGCGCTTCGGCCTGGGCGACGGTCCTCGGGAACCCGTCGAGGATGTAGCCCCTGGTCTCGGCGTCGGGACGGCGCAACCGGTCGTCGACGATGGCGATCATGATGTCGTCGCCGATGAGGCTGCCGGCATCCATGACCTCCTTGGCCATCAACCCGAGCTCGGTGCGCTCTCGCACGGCGGCCCGCAGCATGTCGCCGGTCGAGATGTGCGGTACGACGTAATGGCGCGACAAGCGGACGCATTGCGTGCCCTTGCCGGCGCCCTGCCGACCGAGGATGATGAGCCGGGCCCCCGGGATCACGGAGCCGTCTGTCCTACTTCAGGAAACCTTCGTAGTTGCGCAACATGAGCTGGCTGTCGATCTGCCGCATCAGCTCGAGGGCGACACCGACAGCGATCAGGATGCTCGTGCCGGCGAAGCCGAACGAGTTGATGTCGGCCCCCCACAGCAGCAGGTACGGGAGCAGCGCGATGATCGCGATGAATACGGCCCCCGGCAGCGTGATCCGGTTGACGACCTTGCCGAGATAGCGCTCCGTCTGCGGACCTGGTCGGACACCGGGGATGAAGCCGCCCTGCCGGCGGATCTGGTCGGCCTGACGAACCGGGTCGAAGGCGATGGCGTTGTAGAAGTAGGCGAAGGCGATGATCAACGTCCCGAACAGCGCCATGTAGACCAGGTTCTGGGAGTTGATGATGTACTTGTCGACCCAGCTGGCGACGTCCCCGCGCCACCCCTCGCCGCTGCCCAGCACGTTCGTGAGGATCACCGGCAGCAGGAGCATCGAGCTGGCGAAGATGATCGGGATGACACCCGACTGGTTGACCTTGAGCGGGATGTAGGTGTTCTGTCCGCCGTACATCCGGCGGCCGACCACGCGTTTGGCGAACTGCACAGGGATCCGTCGTTGACCGAGCTCGACATAGACGACGGCCACGATGATCGCCAGCGTGAGCAGGATGATGGCGACGAACCAGAAGTACTTGTTGACCTCGAGGATCGAGTAGTAGCCGTACGGCAGGCCCGAGACCACCGACGCGAAGATCACCATCGACATGCCGTTGCCGATGCCGCGCTGGCTGATCAGCTCACCCATCCACATCAGGATCGCGGTGCCGGCGACGAGCGTCGGGATGATCAGGTACCCCCGGGGCCAGACCCCGTCGGGGAGCAGGGGCACGGTCGGCGCCTGCTGGGCGGCGGAGAAGAACGCCGTGCCCCGGCCGGTGCCGAAGATGAACACCAGGCCCGTGGCCTGCAGCGTGGCGAGCGCGATGGTGACATATCGGGTGTACTGCGTGATCTTGCGCTGCCCGACCGCGCCCTGTTGCTGCAGCTCCTCCAGCTTGGGGATGACCACACCGAGGATCTGCATGATGATGCTCGCCGTGATGTACGGCATGATCCCGAGCGCGAAGATCGAGAAGCTCTTGAAGCCGCCACCCGAGAACAGGTTGAGGAACCCGAGGGCGCCCTGCGTGCTGGCCGCCGATTCGAGCTGGTCGACGGCGAGCGGGTCGATCCCCGGCACGCGGATCGCGATGCCGAAGCGATAGATGACGATCATCCCGATCGTGAACAGGATCTTGTTCCGGAGGTCCGGGATCTTGAAGACGTTCTTCAGGTTTGCGAGCACTCGGGTTTGCGCCTTCGGTCCCTCGGTCGGTCGGTGCGTCGGATCGTTGCGTCATCGGTCGGCCGCACGGGCCCGACCGTCAGCGGTTGGCGAACTGGTTGCCCTTGACAGCCGGGCGTCCCGCCTTGCCCTCGGCCTTGAACGGCAGCGGCAGGAGCGTCACCGTACCGCCCGCCGCGGTGATCGCCGCCTCCGCCGACTTCGACACGGCGTGAGCCGTGACGTCGAGCTTCGACGTGACCTCGCCACGGGCGAGCACCTTCACGTAGGCGCCCTTGCGGACGATGCGGTTGGCGACCAGGACCTCGGGATCGATCCGGGCCCCGACGACGGCCGACAGATCTTCCAGCGTGTGGAGGTTGACCGCCTGGTACTCGACGCGGAACGGGTTGTTGAAGCCCTTGAGCTTGGGGACCCGCTGCTTGAGCGGCATCTGGCCACCCTCGAAGCCGCGGTTGACGGTGTTGCGGGCGTGCTGGCCCTTGGTGCCGCGACCCGCGGTCTTGCCACCCTTCCCGCCGATGCCGCGACCGACGCGCTTGGGCTGCTTCGTGGCGCCGGGCGCCGGGGAGAGATCGTGGACTCGCATGGTGTCAGGCCTCGTTGGTAGACGGCTCGGCCGCGTCCTCGACCGTCACGAGGTGCGGGACGCGGGCGAGCATGCCCCGGATCTCGGGTCGGTCCGGGAGGGTGTTGGTCTTGCCGATGCGGCCGAGCCCGAGGGCGCGCAGCGTGCCGCGCGTCTTCGGCTTCCCGTGGGCACCGGACTTGATCTGGGTCACTTTGAGGTCGGTCATGACGAGACCCCGCCGGTCGTCGCGCCGTGGCCGCCCTTCTGGCGCTCGTTGTAGGCGTTGAGCAGGCCCTTGGGCACGAACTCTTCGGCCGGCAGGCCCCGCCGCTTGGCGACCTCGTCGGGCCGCTGCAGCGACTTGAGACCGGCGATCGTGGCCCGCGCCACGTTGATGTGGTTGGCCGAGCCGAGCGACTTGCACAGGATGTCGTGGACGCCCGCCTCCTCGAGGATGATCCGGGCCGCGCCGCCGGCGATGACGCCGGTACCGGGCGCCGCCGGCTTCATCAGCACGCGGCCGGCACCGGTCACGCCGATCACTGGATGGATGATCGTGCTCCCGGCGAGGGCGACGTCGAACAGGTTGCGCTTGGCCTCTTCGGTGCCCTTCTGGATGGCGAGGGGAACCTCCTTGGCCTTGCCGTAACCGAGTCCGACCCGACCGTTGCCGTCGCCGATCACGACGAGCGCCGTGAACGAGAAGCGCCGGCCGCCGCGGACGACCTTGGCGACGCGGTTGATCGTGATGACCCGTGACTCGCGGAGGCCTCCCTCGGACGAGTCGTGCTGGTTCGACCCCTGGTTGTACGTCTGGTACGCCATCAGAACTCCAGTCCTGCATCGCGTGCAGCAGCGGCGAGGGCGGCGATGCGCCCGTGGTAGAGGAACCCGCCGCGGTCGAACACGACCTTGTCGATGCCGGCGGCCTTGGCCCGCTCGGCCACGAGACGGCCGATGCGGCCGGCGGCGTCGACGGTGCCGCCGCTGCCGGCGGAGCGCTGGTCGGCCTCGGCGGTCGAGGCGGCGGCGAGCGTGCGCCCGGCGTCGTCGTCGATGACCTGCACGACGAGGTGCCGGTTGGAACGGTGCACGGCCAGGCGCGGACGCGCCGCGGTGCCGTGGATCTTCTTGCGGACCCGGCGGTGCCGGCGCAGGCGCGACTCGCGCCGGATCTGGGCGATGTCAGCCATTACTTCTCCTGCATCACTTCTTGCCGGCCTTACCGGCCTTGCGCAGCACGCGCTCGCCGGTGTAGCGGACGCCCTTGCCCTTGTACGGCTCGGGCTTGCGGATGGAGCGGATGTCGGCGGCGACCTGGCCGACGACCTCCTTGTCGATGCCGCTGACGACGATCTGGGTCGCGGCCGGCACCTCGAACGTCACGCCGGCCGGAGCCTTCACGTTGACCGGATGGCTGAACCCGAGGGCGAGCCGGATGGCATCGCTCCCCTGGGACTCGGCGCGGTACCCGACGCCGACGATCTCGAGGCTCTTGCGGAATCCATCGGTGACACCGATGACCATGTTGTTGACGAGGCTGCGGGTCAGGCCGTGCAGGGCGCGGTTGTCGCGTTCATCGTCCGGGCGGGTCACCAGCAGAACGCCGTCGACCTTCTGGATGCTGATCGTGGCCGGAACCGTGCGGGTGAGCTCACCTCTAGGGCCCTTGACGGTGACGACGCGACCTTCGATGGTCACGTCGACGCCGGCCGGGATCGCGATCGGGGCTTGTCCGATTCGGGACATGTCAGGAGGCTCCGTTCACCAGACGTAGCACAGGACTTCGCCGCCGACCTTGCGCTTGCGCGCTTCGCGGTCGGTCATGAGTCCGTGGGAGGTGGACAGGACGGCCACACCCAGGCCGCCGAGGACGCGCGGCACGCTGTCGGCCTTGCGGTAGACGCGCAGACCGGGCGTGGACACGCGCTTGATGCCGGAGATCGTCCGATCGCGGTCGGGCGAGTACTTCATCGTGATCGTGAGGACCTCGCCGACGCCCTTGGGCGAAGGGGCGACCGCGTACCCGACGATGTAGCCCTCCTTCTGGAGGACGTCGGCCAGAGCGATCTTCTGCTTGGACGACGGCATCCGCACCTCGTCGTGCATCGCCGTGTTGGCGTTGCGCACGCGAGTGAGCATGTCGGCGATGGGATCAGTCATCATGGCGTCGTCTCCTCACCAGCTCGACTTCGTGAGGCCGGGGATCTCGCCGGCGTGGGCGAGGTCGCGCAGGCAGATGCGGCACAGGCCGAACTTGCGGAAGACCGAGCGCGACCGGCCGCAACGGCGGCAACGGGTATAGGCACGCACCTTGAACTTGGGCGTGCCGTTGGCCTTGTTGATCAGTGCTTTCTTGGCCATCTCGAACTACTTCCTCTTGCCGCGGACCGGGCCGCGGCTGCGGCGACGCTGCGTGGGTGCGGGGGCGTTGGGGTCGTTGGCCTGCCGGAACGGGAACCCGAAGGCGTCCAGCAGGGCCTTGCCGGCGGCATCGTCGACCGCCGTCGTGACGATCGTGATGTCCATCCCGCGGGGGTTGTCGATCTTGTCGTAGTCGATCTCGGGGAACACGGTCTGGTCGTTGAGACCGAACGTGTAGTTGCCCCGCCCGTCCCATGACGTCGGCGGCAGACCGCGGAAGTCGCGGATGCGCGGGATCGCCACGGCGATGAGCCGGTCGAGGAACTCCCACATGCGGTCGCCGCGCAGCGTGACCTTGGTACCGATGGACTGGCCCTCGCGCAGCTTGAAGCCGGCGATCGACGTCTTGGCCTTGGTGACGATCGGCTTCTGGCCGGCGATCCGCGTGAGATCGGCGACGGCGCCTTCGAGCAGCGAGGGCTGCTGGGTGGCCCGGCCGACGCCCATGTTGATCACGATCTTCTCGAGTGCCGGGACCTGCATGACGTTGCCGAGGCCGAGCTGCTGGCGCAGGTTGGCCTTGATCTCGTCGTGGTACCGGGTCTTCAGGCGCGGCGGGGTCTTGACCGGCGCGTTCGGGGCGTCTGTGGTGGCGGTGCTCATGAGATGACCTCGGTCTTGCCGCCGGCGACCTTCGCCACGCGGACCTTCTTGCCGTCGCGCACCTCGTAGCCGACGCGCACGGGCTTGCCCTTGTGCACGAGCATCACGTTGCTGGCGTGGATCGGCATGTCACGGTCGATGATCCCGGCCTTGTCGTTGGCCCGGCGCGCCTTGGCGTGCTTGGTGGCCGTGTTGACACCCGAGACGATGACCTTGTCGGCAGCGGGCAGGACGCGCTGGACCTCGCCCTGCTTGCCCTTGTCCTTGCCGGTGATCACCATGACGGTGTCACCCTTCTTGAGCTTCATCACAGCACCTCCGGGGCGAGCGACACGATCCGCATGAAGCGGCGGTCACGCAGCTCGCGGCCGACCGGGCCGAAGATGCGGGTGCCGCGCGGCGTCATGTCGTCCTTGATGAGGACGGCGGCGTTCTCGTCGAAGCGGATGTAGCTCCCGTCGGGACGCCGCTTCTCCTTCTTGGTGCGCACGACGACGCACTTCACGACGTCGCCCTTCTTGACACCGGCGCCGGGGATGGCGTCCTTGACGGTCGCCACGAAGATGTCGCCGATCGAGGCGTACCGGCGCCGCGTGCCGCCGAGCACCTTGATGACGAGGACCTCCTTGGCGCCGCTGTTGTCGGCGACGCGGAGGCGGGATTCCTGCTGGATCATGACTACTTCGCCCGTTCCACCACGTCGGTGACCCGCCAGCGCTTGTTCTTCGACAGCGGCCGGGTCTCCATCACGCGCACCTTGTCGCCGACGTTGACGTCGTTCGCCTCGTCGTGGGCGTAGAGCTTCTTGGTCTGCAGGACGAACTTGTTGTACTTCGGGTGGCGGACGCGCTCGATGACGGCGACGACCGCGGTCTTGTCCATGCCGTTCGACACGACGACGCCCTCGCGGACCTTCCTCCTGGCTCGAAGACTCGCATCCGGCTGCTCGCTGGCGCTCGCCACGCCGGTCGGCGCCGCATCGGTGCTGCGGTCGGGGGCCGAGGCGGTCACGACCTGACTCTCATCGGAGGCCTCGGTGGTCTCGTCGGTGGCCGGGCTGGTCACGTCTTCCTCATTGCTCACTTGGTGGCCTCCTCGATCTCGCGCATGCGGATGAAGGTGTTGATGCGGGCGATCTGGCGGCGGACCCGCTTCATCTCCGCGGTGTTCTCGAGCTGCCCGGTGGCGTTGCGGAAGCGCAGGTTCAGCGCCTCGTGCTTCGTCTCGCGCAGCTCGTCGATCAGGTCGGCGAGGTTCATCTCGACGAGGTCGGCGGTCTTGCGGGCCATCAGAACCTCTCCTCACGGGTCACGACGCGGGCCTTGATCGGCAGCTTCTGGATGGCCTTGTTGAGGGCGATCTTGGCCTGCTCCTCGTTCGGGAACGAGAGCTCGAACAGGATCCGTCCGGGCTTGACGACGGCGACCCACAGCTCGGGGTTGCCCTTGCCAGAACCCATGCGGGTCTCGGCCGGCTTCTTGGTGACCGGCTTGTCCGGGAAGATGTTGATCCAGACCTTGCCGCCACGCTTGATGGCGCGGGTCATGGCGATTCGGGCGGCCTCGATCTGGCGGGCGGTCAGCCAGCCCGGCTCGAGGGCCTGGATCCCGTACTCGCCGAAGGCCAGGTCGGCGCCACCCTTGGTCAGACCACGGGTGCGGCCGCGGTGGTGCTTGCGATGGGCGACCTTGCGGGGCATCAACATGGGTCAGTCCTCCCCGCGGAAGTGGGGCGTCTCGTGGCCGTCGTGGGTGCGACGGGCGATGTCTTCTTCCTCGTCGAGCAGCTTCTCGAGCTCGGGATCCGCTTCCTTGAGGAGCGGCTGCGTCTCGGGCTCGGGCTCGGCCTGGCGCGGGACCTGCGAGGACACGACGCGGCGGGGCTCGCCGGCCTGGCCCGAGGTCTCGCCGACGGCCATGGCGGCCTCGCGGGCGATCTTGTCGTCGTTGGCCGCCTTGTACGGGAGGATGTCGCCCTTGTAGAGCCACACCTTCACGCCGACCCGACCGCTCGTTGTGCGGGCTTCGCGGAAGCCGTAGTCGATGTCGGCGCGCAGCGTGTGCAGCGGGACGCGACCCTCGCGGTACCACTCGGTGCGGCTCATCTCGGCGCCACCGAGGCGACCAGAGCACTGCACGCGGATGCCGAGGGCACCGGCGCGCTGGGCGTTCTGCACGGCGCGCTTCATGGCCCGGCGGAAGGCGATGCGGTTGGCGAGCTGGTCGGCGACGCCCTGGGCGATCAGCGCGGCGTCGAGCTCGGGGCTCTTGATCTCGACGATGTTCAGCTGCACCTTCGGGTTGCCGGTGATCTTCGTGATGATCGCCCGCAGCTCGTCGGCCTGGGCGCCACGACGACCGATCACGATGCCGGGACGGGCGGTGTGCACGTCGACTCGGACCTTGTCGCGGGTGCGCTCGATCTCGATGCGGCTGATCGCCGCCGACTCCATGCGCTGCATGATCGCCTGGCGGATCTTCCAGTCCTCGGTGAGGTACTCCTTGTACTGGCGCTCGCT
The DNA here is from genome assembly GCA_040507575.1 of Ilumatobacteraceae bacterium. GTDB lineage: Bacteria > Actinomycetota > Acidimicrobiia > Acidimicrobiales > Ilumatobacteraceae > JALZMG01. The sequence goes on along the minus strand of JBEVOM010000166.1, from coordinate 15,234 downwards.
GAACCAGCGGCTCTTCCAGTCCGTGGTGACGCCGAGCCGGAACCCGTAGGGGTTGATCTTCTGACCCATCTCAGTGGCCTCTCTCGCTCGAAACTCGCTCGCTCGGCTGCGGCTCGTCGCTGGCGCTTGCCTCGCAGCCCGACACCAACGGCGCGCTGCGAACAGCCGAAGCGGTCACTGGAACCCTGGTCATGAGTCGTCCTCGCTCGTCGGCGGCGGGGGCCGAAGCGGTCACCACGTGGCTCATCAGTTGTCCTCGTTGCTGTCAGCGTCGGCGGCCGGGGCTTCGTAGCCGGCGGCCTCCGCATGCTCCGGGGTGTCGAAGAACACCTCGGCGATGGTGATGTCGTAGTAGCGGCCGCCAGGGACGTGGTACTTCATCGAGCTGGCGTTGCCCTTGACCTCGTAGCCGGCCGGGATCGAGCCGTCGTCCGGAGCTGCGACAGCCCCGACCGGCAACTCGACGCCTTGCCCGTCGGACCCGCCCTCGTCCTCGGTGCGATCGGGGGCCGAAGCGGTCACTGCCTGGCTGTCATCCGTGTCGTCGGCCAGGTCACTGTCGGCGATGTCGGCGGCAGCCGTCTCGGCGGCGACCTCCTCGAGCTCCTCGGCGACCTCGTCGGCCACGACCTCGGTGGCGTCGACGACGTCGACGTCGGCCGCCGGGGTGTCCTCGGGCAGGTCGTCGGCGACGGCCTCGGGCACCTCGGTCGACGTGACGCCTTCGCGCAGACCCTGGGCCCGGGTGCGACTGCGCTCGACGCGGTCGCGGCGAGACTGGGCGGTGGTGCCGGCGCGGCGGCGGCCCGTCGGGGACGTCGCCTGCTGGCGGTTCTGGAGCACCTCGATGCGCTCGTCGCTGAGCCGGGCGACGACCACGGTGATGTGGCACGTGCGCTTGCGGATGCGCGTGGCGCGACCTCGGGCCCGGGGCCGGAAGCGGCGCAGCGTGGGGCCCTCGTCGGCGTAGCACGCCAGGACGAAGAGCTCGTCGGCGTCCTGCTCGTCGTTGTGGACGGCGTTCGCGACGGCGCTGGCCAGCACCTTGCGGACGTCCTTGGCGACGTCACGAGACGTGAACTGCAGCACCTCGTCGGCGCGCCTGACGTCGAGGCCACGGACGAGGTCGAGGACCTCGCGGGCCTTGGAGGCCGAGCCGCGCAAGTACTTGGCGGTGGCCTTGGTGAGCACCCGGTCCTCGTCGACCAGGAGCACACCCTCGTTCAGCTTGGGACCAGTCACGCTCGCGCCCTCCGGTCGGTCGTGTGACCGTGCGCGCGCTGGGCGCCCGCAGACCGCGTCTGTTGGAACTCGCTTCGCTCGTTCATCAGCGGCGCCTCGCACCCTTCTCCTGCCCGGCATGGAACCGGAACGTGCGGGTCGGGCTGAACTCGCCGAGCTTGTGGCCGACCATCGACTCGGTGACGTACACCGGGACGTGCTTGCGGCCGTCATGGACGGCGATCGTGTGGCCGACCATGTCGGGGATGATCGTGGAGCGGCGCGACCAGGTCTTGATGACCCGGCGCTCGCCGGCCGCGTTCTGGGTGTCGACCTTCTTCAGCAGGTGGTCGTCCACGAACGGGCCCTTCTTCAGGCTGCGGGACATGGCTTACCTCCGACCCTTGCCGGTACGGCGCCGGCGGACGATGAGTGACTGCGACGGCTTGTTCTTGTCGCGGGTCCGGCCCTCGGGCTGGCCCCACGGGGACACGGCCGGGCGACCGCCGGACGTACGGCCCTCGCCACCACCGAGCGGGTGGTCGACGGGGTTCATGGCGACACCTCGGGTCTGCGGGCGGACACCCTTCCAGCGGTTGCGGCCGGCCTTGCCGATCTTGATCAGCTCGTGCTCGCTGTTGCCGACCTCACCGACGGTGGCCCGGCAGTCGATGAGCACGCGGCGCATCTCCGTGGACGGCATGCGCAGCGTGGCGAAGTCGCCGTCCTTGGCGACGAGCTGCACGGCGGTGCCAGCAGAGCGGCCCATCTTGCCGCCCTGCCCGGGCCGCAGCTCGACGTTGTGCACGGTCGTGCCGACGGGGATGTATCGCAGCGGCAGGGCGTTGCCCGGCTTGATGTCGGAGCCCTGGCCGCTCATGACGTGGTCGCCGACCTTGAGGCCACGCGGCGCCAGGATGTATGCCTTCTGCCCGTCGGCGTAGTGCAGGAGCGCGATGCGGCACGTCCGGTTCGGGTCGTACTCGATGGCGGCGACCTTGGCGGTCACGCCGTCCTTGACGCGCTTGAAGTCGATGATGCGGTACTGCTGCTTGTGGCCGCCGCCGCGGTGGCGCGACGTCTTGCGACCGTGGGCGTTGCGCCCACCGGTCTTCGGCTTCGGAGCGAGCAGCGACTTCTCCGGCTTCGACTTCGTGATCTCGGAGAAGTCCGAGACGGTCTGGAAGCGGCGGGCCGGGCTGGTCGGTTTGCGAGAGCGGATCCCCATGGCGTCCTCAGTTCTCGAACAGCGGGATCTCGCCCGCCGCCAGGGTGACGATGGCCCGCTTGGTGTCGGGCGTCTTGCCGACGCGGTTCGTGCCGCGCGTACGGCGGCTCTTCCCCTTGCGGTTGAGCGTGTTGACCTTGCGCACCTGGACACCCCAGATCGACTCGACGGCGTCGCGGATCTCGGGCTTGCTGGCCGACGGGTGCACCTTGAACGTGTAGACGCCGGTCTCCATCAGCGCGTAGCTCTTCTCGGAGACGACGGGCGCCAAGATGATGTCGCGGGGGTCCTTCATTGCTGGTCCTCCTCCTCGTCGCTGCGCTCCTCGTCCGAGGACTCCGGCTGCTCGCTGGCGCTCGCGACGCCGGCTGGCGTCTCGTCGGTGCTGCGATCGGGGGCCGAAGCGGTCACGGCCCGGGTGTCATCGGTGTCATCGGTGGTCGTCACGGCCTCGGTGTCATCGGCTTCGGTGTCCTCCTCGCGGGGGCCTTCGGCGGGCTCCTGGCCGTGGACGGCGATCTGCTCGATCTCCGGCTCGACGGTGCTCGTGGCGGCATCGGTCGTCGGGAGCAGCGACTGCTCGAACACGATCCAGTCGTTGCACAGCACGTCGTACGCGTTGAGCTCGCCGACCTTGATCAGCTGCACGTCGGGGAGGTTGCGGAACGACAGGGCCGTCGGGCCGTCGAAACGGTCGATCACCACGAGCGTGCGACCATCGAGGCCGAGCGCGGCGAGCGCCGCCTTGGCGTCACGGGTCTTCGGCGCGTCGAAGCCCCAGTCGTCGATGACGACGACCTTGCCGGCGCTGGCTCGATCGGAGAGCGCCGAGCGCAGGGCGGCCTTGATCATCTTCTTCGGCGTCCGCTGGGCGTATGAGCGCGGCTTGGGTCCGAGGGCGACGCCTCCGCCGGTGTAGTGCGGGGAGTTCGTCGAACCCTGGCGAGCGTTGCCGGTGCCCTTCTGGCGGTACGGCTTGGCCCCACCGCCGCGGACCTCGCCACGGGTCTTGGTGCTCTGCGTCCCGGCCCGACGGTTGGCCAGCTGGGCGGTGACGACCTGGTGCATCAGCGGCACGTTGGGCTGGGCGCCGAACATGACGTCGTCGAGCTCGACGCGGCCGGCGTCGGCGCCGGCGGTGTTCCTGAGGGTGATCTGGGCCATCTTGGTCAGCCCTCCTTGACCGGGCTCTTCACGGCGTTGCGGACGACCACGACGCCTCCGTTCGGACCCGGGACCGAGCCCTTGACGAGGAGCAGGTTGCGCTCCGGATCGGATTCGACGACCTCGAGGTTGAGGGTCGTGACCTGCTCGTGGCCCATGTGGCCGGCCATCCGCAAGCCTTTGAACACGCGACCGGGGAAGGCGCACGAACCGATGGCGCCGGGTGCCCGGTGGTGCTTGTGGTTGCCGTGGCTCGCGCCCTGGCCCTTGAAGTTGTGCCGCTTCATCGTGCCGGCGAAGCCCTTGCCCCGGCTGACCGCGGTCACGTCGACCTTGGAGCCGGTGGCGACGACGTCGACCTGGATCTCCTGACCGACCTCGAAGCCGTCGACCGACTGGAGGCGCAGCTCGACGAGCCGCTTGCCGGGGTCGACCGACGCCTTGGCGAAGTGGCCGGCCTCGGGCTTCGTGAGCTTCTTGGCATCGCGTCGGCCGTAGGTGACCTGCAGCGCGCTGTAGCCGTCTCGCTCGGGGGTCTTGACCTGGACGACGCGCATCGGTTCGACGCGCAGCACCGTCACCGGGACGATCTTGTCGTCGACCCACTTCTGGCTCATGCCGATCTTCTCACCGACGATCGCTGTGGTTGCCATTCCGGCTCTTCCTTACTGCTGTTGATCGAGCAGCCCTGGCGAGCTGCTATCCACATGGCCCGTGACCAGGTGATCCCTGGCCTCGGCGTGCAAATGCTCCGCCGGCGAGGCGCCGTGCGGAGCATTCGGTCTGGTGTCGCCGTGCGGTCCCCGCCGGGTCGTCCCGTCAGGCGCACACGGACATCGGTTGCGAACTGTTCCGTACCGTGCATGGACGTCGCCCAGGCACGGCCAGGAGATGCTACCGGTCCCCGTACAGTGCGACAACCAGCGGGTTTGGATCGCTCAGCCGGCCTGGGCCGCGCAGCGATGTCTGGGCGACGTGCCGCTCGCTGTGGTCAGTCGCCTTGGCGCTGGTCGAGCGTGACGTCGAAGGTCTGCTCGTCGCCGTCGCGCACGACGACGACCGGGATGCGGTCACCCGGTTCGTGGTCGCGGATGGCGGCGATGACACCGGCCCGGCCGTCCGTGGTGGCGTCGTCGACCGACACGACGACGTCGCCGACCTCGATGCCCGCCTTCGATGCCGGCGAGTCGGGTTCGACGTCGGTGACCAGCGCCCCCTGTCCACCGTCGCTGCGCTCGATGACCGAGATCCCGAGGTAGCCCTCGGCCCGCGCTCCGCCGTCGACGGAGTCGCGCAGGGCACCGAGCACGGACCCGACCTCGTCGGCCGAGATCGCGAACCCGACGTTCGTCGCCGCCGTCGTCGAGTCGCCCCGGGCCACGGCGGTGTTGATGCCGACGATGCGAGCCCTGGCATCGACCAGCGGCCCGCCCGAGTTGCCCGACGAGATCGCCGCGTCGGTCTGGATGAGCCCGTCGAGGGCCCCGCCGTCCTCGGTGATGAGGGTGCGGTCGAGCGCCGAGACGATTCCCTGCGTGACGCTCGGCGCGCCGTCCAGGTCGAGGGCGAACCCGATGGCCAGGACCTGGTCGCCGAGACCGACGCTGTCGGCCGGCGCGAACGTCACCGCGGGTCGGTCCCCCACGTCGGCGTGCAACAGGGCGAGGTCGTTGCCCATGTCGGTGGCGACGACCTCCGCCGGCCTCGGCTCGGTCTCGCCCGACAGTCGCACCCGCACCTCGGTGGCGTCGGCGACGACGTGGGCGTTCGTCAGCACCTCGTGGTCGCCGACGACGACACCGGTCCCGACGGCTCGGCCGCCCTCGAGGTCGGCGCTGATCGTCACGATCGACGGTGCCACCGCGGTGACGACCTCCCGCACGGGGAGGCCCGTCGCGCTCCCGCCCGCGCCGGCGGCCGCGGGCAGCGTCGGAGTCGACGCCGCCGCCGGGCGTTTCGGCCCGTCGTCACCGACCGCCAGTCCCACCACGACGCCACTGATCCCGGCGAGCAGCGCGGCGGCCGCGGTCGCGAGGACGACGGGCCACCGCGGTCGCCGGTCGCCGGCACCCGGTGGGCTCGGCGGTCGCGGCCGGACACCGGGGGCGGGCGGCGGCAGCACCGGCATGACGTCGATGTCTACCTGCTGCGCAGCGACTCCCGGCGTCAGCCGGAGGTGTACGTCAGGCCCTGGTCGCCGTTGGTCAGCGTCAATGCACCCTCGGCTCCGATGGCGAACGTCGCCGTGCCCGTGAGCACGGCCGCGATCGCGTCCGACACGGTTGCCGTCTCGCCGATGCACGCCATCATCGTCGTGGCGCGAGGGCCGAACGTGATCTGGTCGCCGGCGGTCGCGTAGGCACCTGACCCGGTGTTGCACCCGTCGAAGACGGCGACGGACGTGGCGTCGAACGTGAGCGTCGGCGCCCGCACGCCGCCCGGGCGCGGTGTCGTCGTGCCGCCACTCGTGATCGCCGAGAGCGCCCACGTCGGCCCGATCAGCCCGTCGGCCACCGCCGGTCCGGTGGTGGTCGTGGTCCCAGACGCGTCGGCTGGGGCGCGCAGCACGAGACCGTCGGTGCCGTTCGTCATCGTCAGCACCCCGGCCTCGATGTCGACCGTCGCCGTACCGGTCAGCACGGTCAGCACCGCCTGCTCGACCGCTGAGCCGGCCGGATCGACACATGCCATGCGGGTCAGCGCGACGGGGCCGAACGTGATGTCGTCGGCCGTCATCGTGTAACTGGCGCGCCCGGTGTTGCACCCGGTGTCGACGGCCACGTTGGTGCCGTCGAAGACCAGCGTCGCCGGGCGCACGCCGGTCGGCACGGACGAGGCGGCATCCGCCGACACGATCGTTTCGAGCGTCCACGTCGTACCGTCGAGCGGCCGGTCCGGCTCGGCGACCTCACGGTCGACGAGCGTGACGGTCGAACCGTCGGCGCTGATCGTCAGCGTGTCCCCGTCGAGCGTGACGGTGGGTCGTGACGTCAGCACCGCCGACAGCCACGTGTCCTGGTCCATCAGCGCGGCCGGCTCGCACGCCATCATCGTCGATCGCACCTCGGGGACCACGAGCACGTCACCCTCGAGCGACCACGTCGATCCGATGCTGTTGCACCCGCCTTGGGCTGCGATGTTCGTGCCGTCGAACGTGAGTGTGATCCGCGTGCCGTCGACGAGCGTGTACCCCTCGACGGCGCTCGACAGGAACGTCCGCCCGGTGAGCTGGGAGCTCAGGTCCGCTGGCAACGTCGTCGACGATGTCGACGTCGTCGCTCGTGATGTCGTCGGCGCTTGCGTGCCGTCCGGCGTCGACGTGGCGACCGACGCCTCGGTGCCGGCCGGTGTCGTGGAACCGCTGTCGGGCTCGTCGTCGCCGCACGCCGCGAGGGGCAGGACCACGGCGACCGCCAGCGCGCCGAGCGCGAAGGAGCGTCGATTCTTCATGGCCGCCCGACGCTAATGGAGGTTGATATCGGGTCCGCTGTCGCGGGCGGCAGGGTTCCGGCCCCCGCCGGTCAGCACCCGCCATCGCGCGGGATGGTTTGCTCCGGCTGCGGGTAGATGAGACCCTCGTGAGCCTCGGCACGCCCGACGACCTGGACACGCTCGCGCGCATGCAGCGAGATCTGCGCGTCGCCGGCGCGGTCGTCGTCCCCGGCCTCCTCGACGATCGGTGGTGTGCCCGGCTGCGGGACGCCATCGAGCGGTGCCGGGAACGGCCGAGCATCCACCATGGAGTGCTGTCCCGACCCGGCTCGCCGCTGGTCGACAGCGACCTGTTCCGCTGGACGGACGATCCTGACATCTACGCCGTCACCCACCGCTCACCGCTCGTCGCGTGGGCCGCCACCCTGCTCGGGGTCGACGACGTCGTCCTGGTCGAGGACCAGTGGTTCGCCAGCGAGCCGCTCGCGACGACGCCGACCCCGTGGCACCAGGACCAGCCGTACTACCGGATCGACCGCCCGTTCCTGACCGTCTGGGTGACGCTCGACGACGTCGACGGGGACTCGTCGCTGCAGGTCGTCGGCGGCTCGCACCGTGGGCCGATCTACGCGCCGGCCGAGTTCGCGGCCACGGCGCCGACGGTCGACACGGATGCCGCAGGCGGCTCGTTGCCGCCCGTGCCTGTGGTCGCCGCCGACGCCGTGCAGACGTGGTCGTTGCGCGCCGGAGACGGCGTCGCGCTCGATTCGCGCACGCTCCACGCGACCGGCGATGGCGTCGTCGCCGCACCGTTCCGCCGGATCTCCACGCGGTGGGCCGAGCCGGCGGCCCGCTACGTTGCGCGGAGCGGGACCGCGGCGTTCTGGGATCTCATCCCGCACGGTCTTCGCGACGGAGACCTCTTGAGCTGTGCCGCGTTCCCACTGGTCGGGCTCCACGTCGGAGCTGACGCCGCCGGACGACGCCGACGCGGCGCGTCACCACCATCCCCACTGTCGAGCTCATCAACGTGACGGACGACGCGCACCCGGCGTCCGGATGCATCAACGAGGAGGACCCATGACACCGACGAGACGCACCACGCCAGCATCAGGTCCCGACCTGTCCCGACGGCGGCTCCTACGCTCGGCGCTGATCGGGGCGGGGGCGATCGCGGTGGGACCCTCGTTCCTGGCCGCCTGCGGGGACGACGACGACGACGACACCGCGTCGACCACGGGGTCGAGCGGGGGGAGCGGGCTGCGGGCGACGACGCTCCAGCTGTCGTGGACGATGAGCGTCCAGTTCGGAGGGAGCTACCTGGCCAAGGATCGTGGCTACTACAGCGACGAAGGCATCGACATCACGTTCGGTGCCGGCGGTCCGAACGTCGCCGGGGACGCCCAGACCGTCAGTGGCGCGGCGCTGATGAACATCTCCGGGGGCGACGGTGTGGCCCGGTCGAACATGGAGGGCGCCGGGCTGACGATCGTCGGGATGCAATACCAGAAGTGCCCGGCGACGATCCTCTCGCTCGCCGAGAAGGACATCGTGACACCAGAGGCACTGGTCGGAACCCGCATCGCGGTTGCCGGCACGGACACCCCTGCGCTGGATGCGTTCCTCACGTACAACGGGATCGACAAGTCGTCGATCGAGTTCATCCCCAGCCAGTACGACCCCGCGGTGCTGACCGCCGATCAGGCCGACTCGATCTTCTGCTTCTACAACGACCTGCCGGTCGCCCTCGAGGTCCAGGGAATCGCCCACTCGACGATGCTGCTGGCCGACTTCGGCTTCAACCCGGCGTCGCAGGTGTACACCGTGCTGACCGAGTCGTTGCAGGGCGACACCCGCGCCCAGGTGCTCTCGCTGCTCCGGGCCGAGATCCGTGGCTGGCAGGACTACCAGACCGACTACGAGGACGCGGCACAGCTCGCAGTGGACATGTACCCCGACGCCGGTCTGGACATCGAGACCCAGCGCGACCAGGCCAAGGTCCAGCTCGACATCATGTACAGCGACGTGACCGACGAGTTCGGGTTCTCCTGGTTCACCGACGAGCTGGTCGAGGACAACATGGCCCTGTTCACCGACCTCGGCATCGAGGGGGCCACCCCCGACCTGTTCGACCGCTCGCTGCTCGAAGAGATCTTCGCCGACGGTCCGACCATCTGAGCTCACATGAGGCGATCATGAGCCGAGCGAGCGACGGGGGTCGCGCCGTGGTCGACGCTCCAGCGGCGCGCGTCCCACCCACGGTCAACTGCACCGGTGTGAGCAAGCACTTCGGCGGCCAGCACGGTGTGCTGGCGCTCGAGGGCGTCGACCTGACCCTGCGCCCAGGCACCGTGACCGCCCTCGTCGGGCCGTCGGGGTGCGGCAAGTCGACGCTGCTGCGCATCATCGCCGGCCTCGAGGAGGCGACGTCGGGGACGGTCGCGATCGACGACGCCGATCCGGCGGTCCTGCGCCGCGACGGCCAGATCGCGGTCGCCTTCCAGGACGCATCGCTGCTGCCCTGGCGCAGCGTGGCGTCCAACGTGGCGTTGGCCCGCAAGCTGGCCCGGCGGGCCCCTGATCCCGTTCGCGTGCAGGAACTGATCGAGCTCGTCGGACTGGCCGGCTTCGAGCGGGCCAAGCCGGCGCAGCTCTCGGGCGGCATGCGCCAGCGGGCGGCCATCGCCCGTTGCCTCGTCACGTCACCGCGCCTGCTGCTCCTCGACGAACCGTTCGGCGCCGTCGACGAGCTCACGCGTCGCCGGCTCAACCTGGAGCTGCCGCCGATCTGGCAGGACCGCGGCAGCACGACGCTCCTCGTGACCCACTCGATCCCCGAAGCTGTGCTGTTGGCCGACGAGGTCGTCGTGATGACGGCCCGTCCCGGCCGGATCGCATCGTCGGTGGCGGTGCCGATCGAGCGCCCCCGGCTGGCCCGCCACCTCCACCTCCCCGAGTTCCACGAGCTCGTCGACGAGGTCGGGGTGCGGCTCGGCGTCGACGTGGACCGTCGTCGCGACTGATGGTCGACGAGGTGGCGGTCGTCGACCCGGTCGAGGTGGCCGTCGAGCCATCGACCACGCGGACACGCCGTCGCATCGGCATCGCCGGGCCCGTTCGCAGCGGACTCGGGATCCTCGTCGTGGTCGTCGCGTGGGAGCTGCTGGCCCGCACGCTCTTCGCCGGAACGAACCTGATCGCCCCACCCAGCGGGATCCTCGACGCGACGATCGACAACTGGTCGCTGTACCTGCGAGCCGCCCGCACCACGCTCTGGGCGGCCGCCCGAGGGTTCCTGTGGGGCAACCTGGTCGCCATCGCGCTCGGCGCACTCGTGGCGTTGGCACCGATCTCCGAGCGCGTCGTGCTGCGCGTCGCGCTGGCCGTGTGGTGCCTGCCGCTGGTGGCCATGGGTCCACTGCTGCGGGTCGTGTACGGGCCCGGCGAGGGGCCCCAGGTCACGCTGGCGGCACTGGCCGTCTTCTACACCACGCTCGTCCCCCTGATCGTCGGCCTGCGGGCCGTCCCGCAGTCGTGGACCGACCTGGTCGCGAGCTATGGCCGCGGTCGTGTCACGTCGCTGCACGTGGTGCGGGCCCGCGCCTGCCTCCCATACCTCTTCGCAGGGCTCCAGGTGGCCGCGCCGGCCGCGTTCCTCGGGGCGCTCGTGGGCGAGTTCACCGGCGCCGAGCGAGGGATGGGCCTGCTCACCATCAACGCCATGCGGGCGCTCCAGACCGACGAGCTCTGGGCGGTGGCCAGCATCTCCGCGCTGCTCGCCATGGCGGGCTACGTGCTCGTCGGTGCCATCGGCCGGCGCCTGGTCATCGGGCAGCCGGCGCTGCTGATGGCGCCGCCGCCCGCCCGGTCCGCCTCCTCGCTGCTCGCCCGCGGGGCCCGTTTCACGCTCGAGATCGGCGTCACCGTCGCCGTGTTGCTCGGGATGTGGATCGGGCTGATGGCGCTGCTCGACCTGAACCCGTACTTCGCGAAGCGTCCGGCTGACGTCTGGACGTACCTCGTCACGGCGCCGGACGCCGCGGCCAACCGCCAGGAGATCCGTGACGCGCTCGGCTCGACGGCGCAGGTCGCGGTGCCCGGCTACGTGCTCGGCCTCGCGCTCGGGGCGACATGCGCCGCAGCGTTCGAGCTGTGGCCCGCGGTGCGACGGACGGCGACCCCGTTCGCCGTCGCCCTGCGCTGTGTCCCGATCGTCGCCATCGCCCCGCTGCTCGTCCAGGCGTTCGGGCGCGGCGCGATCGGGACGACCATGACCGTCGCGATCATGACGTTCTTCCCGACCCTGGTCGCCTGCGCGCACGGGCTGCGGCAGACGTCGGGACAGGTGCTCGACCTCTACGCGGTGTACGACACGGGCCGGCTGCGCACCCTCGTGTCCGGCCAGGTGCCGGGGATGGCTCCGGCGTTCTTCGCCGCCGCCCGCATCGCCGTGCCGGCCACCGTGCTCGCCGCGACCGTCGCCGAGTGGCTGGCGACCGGCACCGGGATGGGCAACCTCATGGCGCTCGCCGCGGCCAACAGCCGCTACGCGACGCTGTGGTCCTGCGTCGTCGCGGTGACGGTCATCGCCAGCCTCGCCTACGGCGTCGTGGCGATCCTGGAACGGGTGGTGCTGCGGCGCGTTGCCCCGGAGCAGCTCTCCTGGTAGCAGCGGTGTATGCCCGATCGATCGGGGTACGACACGGCCATGGGATCGACGGGGCCCGAGCCCCTGGCGGCACGCGTTCGATGACGCTCACCGTCAGCCTCATCACCGAGGGCGATCCCGAGCTGATCTCAGGTGGGTTCCTGTACCAGCGCCGGGTGGCCGAGCTCGCGCCTGCACACGGCGCCCAGATCCGGTTCGTCTCGCTGCCGGCACGGCGCTACCCCCGTGCGGCGGTGCATGCGCGTCGACTGCTGGGCGCGGCTGCGGCCTCCGACGTCGTCGTCGTCGACAGCCTGGCCTCGAACACCCTCGGGCCGTGGCTGGCCCGCGGCATCGACCGCCCCCTCGTCGCGAGCGTCCACCAGCAACTCGGCGGCACCGAGGGCAGTCGCTTCGGGCGCATGGTCAGGCGACGCGCCGACCTGCTGGCCTGGCGGACGTGCCGCCACCTCGTCGTCCCGAGCGAGCTGCTCGCCGGTCAGCTCCGTCGTGATGGCCTCGTCGGGCCGGAGATCGTGGTGGTCACCCCGGGTCGCGACATCCCGGAGCACGACGCGGTCGCACGGCCCTCCCTCGATCTGCGCAACGGGCGACGCGTCGCGCTGCTCTGCGTCGCGAGCTGGATCGAGCGCAAGGGCATCGTGGCGCTCCTCGATGCAATCGCTCGACTTCCCGGCGACCTCGTCACGGTGCACCTCGTCGGAGACGAGGACGCCGATCACGCGTACCGCACTCGCGTGCTGGAGCAGCTCGCACGACCGGAGCTGACGGGTCGCGTCGTCCGCCACGGCGTCGTTCGGCCCGAGCGCATCCTCGACCTGTACGAGGCCGCGGACATCTTCAGCCTGCCCAGCAGCGAGGAGCCGTACGGCATGGTCTACGCAGAGGCGATGACCGCCGGGCTGCCGATCGTCGGATGGCGGGCGGGCAACCTGCCCCATCTCGTCGACGACGACGTCGACGGTCGGCTCGTCCCGCGCGGCGACATCGGCGCCCTCAGTCGCTCCATCGCCGAGTTGGCGAACGACGACGACATGCGGCGCCGACTGGGGCAGGCGGCCCTCCGGCGGTCGAGCACCCTCCCGACGTGGGACGACACGACCGCCGGCTTCATCGACGTGTGCCGGCGCGCCTACCGCTCCGCATGACGGTCCCGCGTTCGGCCGCCGGCAGCACCCGCGGCCTGGTTGCCGATGCCACAGAGCTGGGTAGAGCGGGAGCATGGCCAACGAGGATCAGCATCTCGACCGGGTCGGCAAGACGCTCGGATTGTTCATCGTCGGTTTCGTCGTCGTCGCCGCGCTCGCGATCCTGCTCGTCATCGCCCTCTAGGAGCCGGGTCGCGGCCGGTCAGTCCGGGCGCTGGTAGGCCGACTGTCCCTGGTCAGGATCGATCTGGTCGCCATGTCGTGATTCCTGCTCGGCGCGGCCCGTGGCCTGCTCGTCGAAAGCCTCTTCGGCATCGTCTCCCAGCTCGTCGACCAGATGATCGGCGAGCGCGGCGTCACGTTCGACGCTCTGACCGAACCAGTCCTCGACCCGGCTGTCGGTTCCTGGGGCCGGCTGTCGTGCGTCGTTGCTGTCGCTCATGTCGTTCTCCTCGTCGCTACTCCGACGTCCCGTGGACCGTCTCTGATCCGCCGTACCCGTGGACCGCGCTCGGCAACCGCTGAGCATCCGGCACTGCGGGGCCATCTGTCCGTGCCGGTCTCAACTGACGCTCGGCGGGGTACCGGGCGGCATGACCGACCGTCAGGAACGCACCGTCGCTGACGAAGGAGTGGCGGCCGAGAAGGCCCGTACGGCACCACCACCGGACGACAGCCGCAAGCCGGACTCGCCCGCCGACCTCACGGGCCGGTCGTGGTCGTACGCCGGCAAGCAGGCGTGGGCCGAGTTCCGTCGCGACGAGTGCACCGACCTCGCCGCCGCGCTCACGTACTACGCAGTGCTGTCGCTGTTCCCGGCGCTCCTGGCGGTGATCTCGCTGCTCGGCGTCTTCGGCCAGGGCCGGTCCACGACGGACACCGTGCTCGAGCTGGTCGAGCGCATCGGCCAACAGGATGCCGTCGACCAGCTCCGCGAGCCGATCACGCAGATGACCCAGACGAACGCCGCCGGTTTCGCCCTCGTCTTCGGCCTGCTCGGTGCCCTGTGGAGCGCGTCGGGATACGTCGGGGCGTTCGGCCGGGCCATGAACAGGATCTACGAGGTGGACGAGGGGCGGCCGTTCTGGAAGCTGCGCCCGCTGAACCTCGTGATCACCGTCGTGACCGTCGTCCTGGCCGCCGTCGTGCTGCTCGGCCTCGTCGTGTCCGGGCCGTTCGCCCGCGAGATCGGCGACACGCTCGGACTCGGTGACACCACGGTCACGCTGTGGAACGTCGTCAAGTGGCCGATCATGCTGATCGTGGTCGTGTTCGTGGTCGCCGTGCTGTACTACGCGACCCCGAACGTCAAGCAGCCGAAGTTCCGGTGGATCAGCGTCGGGGCTGGTCTCGCCATCGTGGTGTGGGTCCTCGCCTCGGGCGCGTTCGGTCTGTACGTCGCCAACTTCGGCTCCTACAACACGACCTATGGCTCGCTGGCCGGGGTGATCATCCTGCTGCTCTGGCTCTGGCTGACGAACCTGGCGCTGCTCCTCGGGGCCGAGGTCGACGCCGAGATCGAGCGGTCCCGTCAGCTCCAGGCCGGCATCGAGGCCGAGGAGACGCTCCAGCTGCCACCCCGCGACACCCGGCGGTCGGACAAGGAGGCCGCCAAGCTGGAGGACCAGATCGAGCAGGGGCGCGAGCTGCGCGAACAGGTCACCGCCGACGACGGGGCGGCCGGAGCCCGGCCTGACGCGGCACCGGACTGAGAGGTCGTCCGTGGGATGTCGAGGATGCCGCCGCGCCTGAGCCCACGGCACCCCGCCGCGTCAGCTGGCCTGGATCTTGATCTCGATGTCGACGCCCGCCGGCAGCTCGATGCGCTGCAGGCTGTCGATCGTCTTGGCGTTCGGGTTGACGATGTCGATCAACCGCTTGTGGACGCGCATCTCGAAGTGCTCCCGGGAGTCCTTGTCGACGTGCGGGCCGCGGATGACGGTGTACCGGTGCTTGGCGGTGGGCAGCGGGATCGGGCCGCGCACGGTGGCGTCGGTCCGGGTGACCGTCTCGACGATCTTCTTCGTCGACTGGTCGATGATCTCGTGGTCGAACGCCTTGAGACGGATGCGGATGCTCTGAGCCATGACGTCACACGCTCGCTTCGCTCGGACAATCGGTGCTGTGGCTCACGGGTCCCGCTCTCACTTGAGGATCTTTGTGACGCGGCCGGCGCCGACGGTGCGACCACCCTCACGGATGGCGAAACGCAGACCCTCGTCCATCGCGATCGGCTTCCCGAGCTCCACCGTCATCGCCACGTTGTCACCCGGCATCACCATCTCCGTCCCCGACGGCAACTCGATCGTCCCCGTCACATCCGTCGTCCGGAAGAAGAACTGCGGCCGGTAGTTGTTGAAGAACGGCTTGTG
>JBEVOM010000154.1:0-21603 GCA_040507575.1 Ilumatobacteraceae bacterium | reverse complement strand
CCGCGCGCGCGCCCCCCCCGGGGGCCGCCCCCCACCCCCCCCCCCCGGGGGCGCGCGCGCCGCCCCCCCCGCCCCCCCCCCACGACACCGTCGTCGTCGGTCCGGCCGGTAGGCCGTGGACCTCGATGCCGCTGCCCCGCCAGGCCACCGGGATGCCCGATGGGAAGAGCGAGGTCCCGGTCACGAGGCTGCACTCGAGCGCGGCGACGGCCCGCACCCCGTCCACGTCGCCGACCGGCGGCGCGACGGCCCGGCCGGCCCGGCGGGCGATGATCCGGGCGACGTCGCCGACCGCCCGCCGCTCGCCGGCCCGGGCCAGGACGAGCGCACCGGCATCGATCGCCGCGTCGACGTCCCACCCGGTGCGGGCCGCGATCGCGTGGATCGCGTCGGCGACGTCGGCGACGGCGGCGACGAGCTCGTCGCCATGGAGCTCGCCGGACCGCACGAGCTGACCGAGGGCGAGGAGGTGGCCCACCGGATCATCGTGCACCGGCGGTGGCCCGGCGAGCAGGACCTCACATCGATCGGCGACGAGCCGCTCGACGTCGCGCTCGTCAGGGAGGACGACGCGTCCGATCGACTCCGCTCGGGCGACCCAACCCCGCGCCGTGGCCTCGGCCGACGGCAGGCTGCCCGGCAGCGGCCCGGCGTCCCTGCCGTCGTGCGGGAGCGCCACGGTCGCTGCGCCGCGATGGCCGATCGGGACGATGGTCGTCGTCGCCGGATCGAGGTCGATGCCCTGGATCGGCACGCCGGTCGGCGGCCGGCTGGTCAGCAGGTCGGTCCTCGTCAGCGCACAGGCGATGGGCAACGGCGAGTCGTTGACGAGCTCGACGACCGTGAGGCCGCGATCGTCGGCCACCGACCACGCCCGGTGCACGACATCGCCGCCGGGCACGCGCAGGCGCGTCTCGAAGACGGGACCGCCGAGCACCCGGGTCTGGCGGACCGCCACCTCCGCCGCCGGCGAGTGCCAGCGGTCGTCGGCGGCGACGTGCCAGTCGAGCGTCGGCGACCCGTCCCACGGATCGATGGCGCCGGCCGAGGTGACCTCGGCCCGCCAGCGCTGGCCGAGTACGCCTGTTGTCCCGCTCGTCGTCACGGCCAGCAACCTACGGTCGCGACGGCGGCCGGCCTACGGCGCGGTCAGACGAGGAGCTTGGCCTTCTGCTGCTCGAACTCCTCGGCCGAGATGACACCCTTGTCGCGCAGGTCGGCGAGCTTGGTCAGCTCGTCGGCGGCCCCGGCACCGCTCGGCGCGGCGGCCTGGCGCACGTAGTCCTGGAACGCGTCCTGTTGCGCCTTCGCCTGCTTGAGGTCACGCTCGTGCATGCCGGAACCCCGGGCGATGACGTAGACGAGCGTGCCGAGGAACGGCACCAGGATGATGAAGATCGACCACAGGGCCTTGCCCCAGCCGCCCAGGTCGTGGCTGCGGAAGATGTCGGCGAACACGCGGAACAGCAGGAACAGCCACGCGATCCACAGGAAGAACCACAGGAACGTCCAGAACATCCCGAGCAGCGGATAATCGTACGCGAGCACCTTGTGCCTCCTCATCGGGCCCGATCCGTTCGAGCCCGCGTGTGATGCAAGCACATCTCGGGGGGTCGTGCCTTCACCCGCGTCGGGTGATCTGCGCCACGCCCGGCGTGTCGTCGGTGGCAGGACCGTCGGCGAAGGCGCCGAACGGGCCAGGCGGCCGACGACACGCCACTCGTCCGAAGCTGGTGGGCGACCGTAGGGTGGGCGCCGTGGAGGCCGCCGTCCTCGTCCCGGTGAAGGGTTTCGACGCGGCCAAGCGCCGCCTCGCCGGCATCCTCGACGGCGGGCAACGGGCCGCGCTGGCCCGCTGGCTCGCCGACCGGGTCGTGATCGCCGCCCGGCCGCTGCCGACGTTCGTGGCCTGCGACGACGACGACGTCGCCTCGTGGGCGGACGGTGCGGGCGCCGAGGTGCTCTGGAGCCCGGGCCTCGGGCTCAACGGTGCCGTCGACGCCGGCCGGGCGACGATCACCGGCAAGGGCTTCGACCACGTGGTCATCGCCCACAGTGACCTGCCGCTTGCGCGCGACCTCGGCACGGTCGCCAGGCCCGACACGGTGACGCTCGTACCGGACCGTCGCAGGGACGGCACGAACGTCCTCGCCCTTCCGGTGGGCGTCGACCTGCCGGCCGCCTACGGCGCCGCGTCGTTCGCCCACCACCTCGCCGCGGCGATGGCCCTGGGCGCGCGCGTCGAGGTCCGCTGCGACCCTCGGCTGGCGCTCGACGTCGACACGCCAGACGACGTGACCCACCCCGCCCTCTTCCCGCTCCTCCCCGAGTGGCTGCGAACGAGCCTGGCCAGCCACCGCTGAGCACGTTGCGCTCGTGGACGCGCGACCGTCCCGTGCCGACATCGGCGCTGGCCGTCGGCGCCCACCCCGACGACGTCGAGTTCGGTGCCGGCGGCACGCTCGCCAAGTGGGCCCAACACGGTTGCGTCGTGCACCACCTCGTGTGCACCGACGGATCGAAGGGGACGTGGGATCCGGGCGCCGATCTGCCGGCGCTGGTCGCCCGACGCCGCGACGAGCAACGGGAGGCGGCACGGCAGCTGGCGGGTCCGAGAGCCGGAGAGGTGCGGTTCCTCGGTCGTGTCGACGGTGACCTCACGAGCGATCGCGACACCGTGTCCGACGTCGCCCGCGTCATCCGCGAGCTGCAACCGGAGGTCGTGCTGGGCCACGACCCGTGGAAGCGCTACCGGCTGCATCCCGACCACCGCCACGCCGGATGGCTGGTCTGCGATGCGATCGTCGCGGCGCGGGACCCACACTTCTTCCCCGAGCACGGGCTGCCGCCCCACCGTCCGGCGGCGCTGCTGCTGTGGGAGGCCGACGAGCCGAACCACCTCGAAGACGTATCCGCGTTCGTCGACCGCAAGCTCGCCGCGCTCGAGGCCCACGAGAGCCAGTTCGAGACCACGATGCACGCCGCTGACGCCAGCGACCTCGGTGCGTTCCGCGATCGGATCCGCCAGCGACTCGGGGAGCTGGGCGCCCCGGTCGACGTCACCGCCGCCGAGGTCTTCGCCCTGCTCACCGACCTCTAGCCGGACGCGACGGTCCAGGTCAGCGCGGCGCGACCTTCTTCGCCGGCGCCCGCTTGGCCGGAGCCTTCTTCGTCGCCGGCGCCTTCGTGGCCACGACCTTCTTCGCGGGGGCCTTCGTGGCCACGGCCTTCTTCGCCGGCGCCTTCTTGGCGACCGCCTTCGTGGCCGGCGCCTTCTTGGCGACCGCCTTCTTCGCCGGCGCCTTCTTCGTCGGCGCCTTCTTGGCCACGGCCTTCTTCGCCGGCGCCTTCGTGGCCACGGCCTTCGTGGCCGGCGCCTTCTTGGCGACCGCCTTCGTGGCCGGCGCCTTCTTCGCCACCGCCTTCTTCGCCGGCGCCTTCTTCACAGGGGCCATCGTCACTTCTTCCTGCGCGGGTTGAGTGCGGCCTTGAGCGTCGCGCTCGGCGTGAACTTCATCGCCGTCGACGCGGCGATCTTCACGGGTGCTCCGGTCTGCGGGTTGCGGCCCTTCCGGGCGGCTCGCTTCGTGGTGGTGAACGAGCCGAAGCCGGGCCACGAGATCTTGTCGCCCTTCTTCGTCGTCGTCGTCACGTGGGCGAAGAACGCACCGAGCGTGCGCTCGGCGTCGGCCTTCGACACATTCGCCGAGGTCGCAACCGCGTCGATGAGCTCTGCCTTCGTAGCCATGGATCCTCTTTCGAGTGGCGGACCGTTGATCGGTCGACCGTTGGTGTGGTGGGTCGCCGGGGCACTGACGCCCGGTTCCCCTCTGGGCGGGGCAAATCGAACCGGCCGGACGCCGGACACGCAAGCACCGAATACATTGCATGTGCAACTGAGGGCCCTGAATCCCTTGCCGCATGAGGCTCTGGACGTCGCTCAGGTCGTCCAGAGCGCTGCGAACGCGGGCCGCAGGAGGTCGCCGACGGCAGCCGCCTCGCCCGGTCCGTACGTGTGGCGCGGCCAGAAGAACCCGCGCAACCCGTCCCCCTTCGTCCGTGGGACCACGTGGACGTGGAGGTGGGCCACGCTCTGGCTCACGACGTTGTTGTTGGCGACGAACGTGCCCTGGGCGCCGAGGGCGTCGGGCACCACCTGCGCCGCCAACCGCACGCGCTCGAAGAACGGGCCGACGTCGGCCAGCTCGGGCAACGTGACGACGTGGACGGTCGGCACGAGCAGGACGTGGCCCGGGAACAGTGGCCGGCGATCGAGGAAGGCGACGGCAACCTCGTCGCGATGGACGATCTCGGCCGGCGCCTCACCGGCGACGATGTCGCAGAACACACACCCGCGCACGGCGCGGCACGGTAGCCCGACCCAGGTGACAGGATCCTGGATGCGGAATACTTGCCATTCGATCCACCATCGGAGGTCGGTCCTGCGATACAACAAGCGCCGTTGGGTACCGCGCTCGTCCGAACCTCCCACCTCGACCTGAACCCCAAGGAGTCGCCTTGACCGACCTCCTGCCGGCGGCAGCGATCTCGACGGGAGGTGAGCAGAGCGCCCCGGAACGCATCCGGGTCGTCCTCGACACCTCCGTCCTGATCGCCGACCCGCAGTGCGTGACCTCGTTCGACGACATCGACGTCGTGATCCCACTGATCGTGGTGGAGGAGCTCGATGGTCACAAGACGAGGACCGATGACGTGGGCAGGGCGGCGCGCACCGCGCTGCGCACGATCGAGGAGCTGCGGGTGCACAACGGCGGCTCACTCGCCGAACCGGTCCCCGTCGGTCGGGGAGCCACCCTGCAGATCGAGCTCAACGGGATCCAGAAGCACCTGCTCGTGGAGCACGGGCTCGACCCGACGAGCAATGACAACCGGATCATCGGCGCTGCGCTCGGCCAGGCCGAGCGGGGTCCGACGACGATGCTCTCCAACGACGCTGCGCTGCGGATCAAGGCCGCCCACCTCGGCGTCTCCGCCGCCGAGCACATGCCGGCCCGCCGACCGGTGTCCACGCAGGCGGCCGGGTGGTCGACGGTCGAGACGGCCCACGAGATCGTCGACTGCCTGTACGCCGCCGGCGCCGTCGCCGCCGATGCCGTCGAGGCCGCGGAGGGCGTCGGCGAGAACGAGTTCGTGGTGCTGCGGGCCGGGTCCCAATCGGCCCTGACCCGCCGCACCGGTGACGACCTGGCGCTGCTCGCCCACTGCGCACCGGAGGCCTGGGGCCTGCGGGCCCGTTCGAAGGAGCAGCGCTTCGCGCTCGAGCTTTTGCTCGACCCGACGATCGAGGTCATCGCGCTCGACGGCCGAGCGGGCACCGGCAAGACGCTCCTCGCCGTGGCCGCCGGACTCGAGCAGGTGGTCGAACAGGGGCGCTACGAGCGCCTGGCGATCTATCGCCCGCTGGTCCCCGTCGGGCGGGCCGACGTCGGCTTCCTGCCCGGTGGGCTCGACGAGAAGCTGGATCCCTGGATGGCGGCCATCCACGACGCCGTCGTCGCCCTCACCGACCAGAGCTCGAACACCGACGCCCGGCACCTCATCGACGAACTGACCGCCCGGGGCCAGCTGTCGCTCGAGTCGGTGACGTTCCTGCGCGGGCGATCGCTGCAACGCCAGATGGTGATCATCGACGAGGCCCAGAACCTCGAACCGACCACGCTGCGGACGATCCTGACGCGGGTCGGCGAGGGCACCAAGGTGGTGTTCACCGGCGACACCAGCCAGATCGACGCCCCGTACCTCGGCGAGTCGAACAACGCACTCGCCGTGCTCACCCAGGCGTTCAGCGGCCAACCCTGCTTCGGCCACATCACGCTCACGGCGTGCGAACGCAGCGACGTCGCCAGCCTCGCCGCTGAGCTGCTGTAACCAGGGATCGCCCGGGTCGCGGGCCTCCGGCACCGCGGCGGAGCGAGCCGAGCACTGCGACACCCCTGGTCTACGGTCGGAGGCGTGGTGCTGCCCAGGTTCGCCGTCGTCGACGTCGAGACGTCGGGGCTGTCGACCCGGCGGCACCGCATCCTGCAGATCGGCGTCGTCACCGTCGAGCCCGACGGCGCCATCGGTGACGAGTGGTCGAGCCTGGTCGGCCTGCGCTGGCCGTGGAGCCGCGTCGGGCCCCGCCGCGTCCACGGCATCTCGCGGCGCATGCTGCGAGGTGCACCACGCCCGGACGTCGCGCTCACCGAGCTGCAGCACCGTCTGGACGGCGCGGTGTTCACCGCCCACAACGCCGACTTCGACGCCGAGTTCATCGTGCGGGCGGCCCACCGCGCCGGCACACCGATCGACCTCGACCGTCGCCTGTGCACGATGCGCCTGTCGCGATGGCTCGATCCGGACCGGGCCCTGACCCACGGTCTGGCCGACGTGTGCGCTCGCTACGACGTCACGATCGAGCGGCACCACGACGCGCTCTGCGACGCCAGGGCCGCCGCCGCGGTCCTGCCGCACCTGCTCGCCGCCGGTGGCATCACCGACTCCGTCGAGCTCGACGCCCTGCTCGTGTCTGGACGCGTGCCACGGCGGGGTCGACCCCGGATAACCGGAGCCGACCCCGCCCTGATGCCACCGACCTGATAGCCGGCCGGTGGCCGAGCGCTCGACGTCGCCTGTGGGAAGCACGTCGAGCACGACCGCCTAGCCGAGCGTGATCGCGCCGGGGGCCAACCCCGAGCTGTCGACCGTGTCGTTCCCGGTGACCCCGTTGAACGTCAGGACGTCGAAGGGGTCGGCGTCGAGGATGTCGACGGCCGTCGCCAGCCCGCCGACCTGGACGGCACCGGGCACCCCCGACACCGTGATCACGTCGTCGCCCGGCGTTCCGGTGAGGGTCACCGTGTCGGTGACGGCGTCGCTTCCGGCGGCGCCGATCGTGGCGCCGAGGTCGGCGTTGAACGCGACGAGCGGGGTCCCGGACATCTCGCCGATCGTCAGCGCGTCCGCCCCGCCGAGCGCGTTCAGGTCGATGCGCTCGACGTCGGCGGTGTCCATCACGATGTTGCCGACGTTGCGGGTGAACCGCACCCGGCTGCCGTTGGCGGCGGTGTCGAAGACCTCGGCAGCCGCGTTCCCGTTGAACGTCATCACGTCGAAGCCGGTCTGGCCCTCGACGATGTCGCTGCCGTCACCCGGATCCCAGATGAACTCGTCGTCGCCACCCATCAGGAAGCCGACGTCGTTGCCGCGGTTGCCGTCGACGACGTCGTTTCCAGCGCCGCCGAGCAGGATGTCGGCGGCGGCGCCGCCGAGCACGGAGTCGTTGCCGTCGCCGGCATCCACCTGGAGCGCCATCGTGTCGGCAGCGAGGAGCGACGCGTCGATCGTGTCACGCCCGCCGAGCGCGTTCACGACCAGCTTGTCGGTCAGGTCAGCGTCGGAGATCGTGACCCGCGGCGCCAGGCCGTCGATGCCGACGCTCCCGGCGGTGCCCGACACCGTGATGCCGTCCGAGCGCGCGCTCCCGTTGACGGTCACGGTGTCGACGAGCGCATCGGGGCCCGGCGCCGTCAGGTTGCTGCCGAGATCGACGTCGACCCCGGTGACATCCGTGCGCGAGAGGTCCTCGACGCGCACGCTGTCCGTGCCGCCGAGCGCCTTCACGTCGACCTGCTCGAGGCCCTTCGTGTCCATCACGATGTTGCCCACGTCGCGGGTGAAGCGCAGCTTGTTGCCGTTGGCCGCGACCACGAAGGCCTCGTTGGCGTTGTTGCCGTTGAACGTCATGACGTCGAAGCCGGACTGGCCCTCGACGGTGTCGCTGCCGTCACCCGGGTCCCAGATGAACTCGTCGTCACCGCCCTCCATCACGGCGATGTCGTTGCCGCGGTTGCCGTCGATGACGTCGTTGCCGGTCCCGCCGTTGAACTGCTCGGCCCCGGATCCGCCGATCAGCCGGTCGTTGCCGTCGTCGCCCATGATCCACGTGGGGATCGTGTCCGTGAACGGCACACCGGCCGTCTCGTCGATCGTGACCGTGTCGTCCCCGGCGCCCGCGCCGACCACGACCTGGTCGATGTCGGCCCGGGCGACGGTCGCATCGGCGACGCCGTCGCCGCCGACGTCGACCTCGATGGTGCTGGGGTTGGCGGCGGGCGAGCGCAGGGTGATGGTCTCGGCGCCGGAACTGCCCGAGACGAGCAGGGTCCGGCCGAGAACAGTTGCGCTCGCCGGCTTGTCGGCCGCCGAGGCGGTACCGCCGGCGAACACGGGCGCGGCGAGAGCCGCGATGCCGGCGACGGCCAGGGATGCGACGGCGCGATGGGCGCGCCGGTTGCGGTGGTGCATGGGATGACTCCTCGGTCGATCGTGCGGGCCGGTCGCCAGGTGCGCCCGGTGCCTCGTGTACGTGGGCCGGCGGGCGACGGTTCGCGCCCCGCCCGCGGGCGCTCCCTCGCCGGCTCGGCCGACGAGACTGACGACATGGTGCAGACGATGACGGCGACCGAGTTCCACGCCACGACCGACCTCCCGGACTGGCGGTTCATCCGGACCCGCATCGAGACGACGTTCGCGGCCGCCTCGTTCGACGCCGCCGCCCACTTCGCGCTCGATGTCGCCGCCGCCGCCGAGGCGGCCGCCCACCACCCCGACCTCGACATCCGCTACCCGGGCCTCGTCCACATCGCGTTGACCACCCATGCCGCCGGCGGCACCGTCACCGACCTCGACGTGGCCCTGGCCGCCACGATCTCCGGTCTGGCCGAGCGTTGGGGTCTGCGCAGCGAGCCCCAGCGGGCCCAGGTCTGCGAGGTGGCGATCGATGCCATGGACATCGCGGCCGTCCGACCGTTCTGGCAGGCGCTGTTGGCGTACGTGCCCGAGCCGCCGCACGAGGAGACCGGCATGGTCGTGGCGATCGTCGACCCGTCCCGCATCGGACCGGCGTTCTGGTTCCAGCAGATGGACGCGCCCCGCCCGCAGCGCAACCGCATCCATCTCGACATCACCGTCCCGGCCGACGCCGCCGAGCACCGCATCGCCGCCGCCATCGCCGCCGGCGGCCACCTCGTCACGGACGAGCACGCCCGGGCGTTCTGGGTCCTCGCCGACCCCGAGGGGAACGAGGCCTGCATCTGCACCTGGGAGGACCGGGACGACGCGGCGCCGCCCGGCGGAATTCTCCGGAGTTGAACGTGCGCCAGGCGCGGGCCCAGCGGCTCAGAATCAGTGGTAGCGCTCGAGGACGCGGCGGGCGACGTCGGCCCGCAGGGTTCGCCACTCCTTCGGGGCGAGGACCTCGGCGTCCGGTCCGAGGCGCACCAGGAGGCGCTCCAGCCAGCGCAGGCTGGCCACCGGGAACGTCGCTCGGACCGCGCCGCCACGTTGCTCGACGACCTCGTCGACCGGGTAGCGCTCGACGACCCAGCGAGCCGCCGGCGACACCTTCAGCGTGACCCGCGGCAGTCCTGCGTCGGCGAACCAGTCCGGTGTCCCGCCGGCCGGCGCCCCGCCCCGGGCCTCCGGGTCGTGCTCGCCGGTCCGGGAGATCGACTCGAAGCGGTCGATGCGGAACGTGCGCCGCTCCCCCGAGCGACCGTCGTCGGCGATGACGTACCACTCGCCGCGGTCGTGGACGACCTGTCGCGGCGTGATCGTCCGTGCCGTCACCTCGTCACGCGACGGCGTCCAGTACTCGACGTCGAGGCGCTCGGCGGTCCGGACGGCGTCACCCACGACCTCGATCGTCGCCTCGATGGCCGGGGCCAGCGGGAGGTCGACGACGACACCGTCGTCGCCGAGCGCAGCGGCCAGCTTCTGCAGCCCGCGTCCGAGGGGACCATCCGGATCGGCACCGGGCAGCTGCATCGCCGCCCTGCCCGCGGCGACCAGGGCGAAGCCCTCGGGGGCGGTGAGCCGCAGCGGGCGGGTGAACAGGCGCGGCACGCCGACGACGACGACGTCCTCGTCGATGAAGACGTCGATCATCTCGTCGACGAACGGCGGCAGACCGCACATCGCCGCCAGCTCGAGGTCGGCGACGACCTGCTCGACCGGCATGCGGAAGTGCCTGGCGACGTCGGCGAGCGGCACCTCGCCGCGCTCCATCAGCCACGGCAACATCACGAGCAGACCGCGCAGGCGCTCCTCGGCCGTGCGCCGGGGCCCGGCCGCCCGTCCCGGGGTCATGCCGAGCCCGCCTGCGGGCGCAACCAGGACACGATGTCGTCGCGGACGTCCGACGGACCGAGGACCTCGGCGTGTTCGAGCAGTCCCAGCACCCATGACCGGAAGGCCGGCCGGTTGGCACACGGCACGGCCACGTCGACGCTCCCGTCGTCGCCCCGCCGCAGCACCCGCTCGGCGCCGAGCTCGCGCTCGACGGAACCTGCTCGTCGCGCATCGACCCGCACGACGGCCGTCGTATCGCGCTCGCCGTCGGGTCCATCCGATCCGCCGAGCTGCTTGGGGTCGCTCGGGAACGCGTCGCGCAGGTCGAACCCGCTCGGCCGCTCGAACGTCGCTCGTTCCCCCTCGAGGGAGACGCCGGTCTCGATGCGGTCGACCCGGTACGTGCGGGTGTCGTCGTGCTCGTGATCGCGGCCGACCACGTACCAGAACCCGAGCCGCAGCAGCAGCCCGTAGGGGTCGAGGCGACGCGGCTTGGCGCGGTAGTCGAACGTCACCGCCGTGCGGGTGGCCGCGGCTTCCCGTAACGCCGGCAGGGCCGGCAGCTCTGGCACCACCGCGGTGACCACGACGTCGGCATCGACGTCGTCCAGACCCAGCTTCCACAGCGCCTCGCGGCCCTGGTTCGGACGGACCGCGGCGACGGCGACCTGCAGCGCCCGCATCTCGTCGGGCTCCAGCTGCAGGTCGGTCAGCTCGTAGCGGTCGCGGTCGATCCAATACGCGCTCATCCCGGCCTGGGCGCCGCCGAGCACGACCGACTCGATCGGCACGCCGATCTCCCGCAGCGCGGCCTTGTCCCGCTCGAAGGCCGCCCGGCGCGTCGAGTCCTTGTCGGCGTACTGACCGTCGAGCTCACCGGCGATCTCCACGAGCGTCATGGGTCTCGACGTCTCCAGCAACAGGGCCAGCAAGTTCGTCAACCGCTCGACGCGGTCGGCACCGGCCACCGTCAGCCGCGTGCGGCGATGGCGCCGCGGATCGCATCCACGACGGCCTCCCCGGTGGCACCCGGGGTCAGCACGCCGGCGATGCCCGCCTGCAACAGCTTCTCGACGTCCGCCCCGGGGATGATCCCGCCCACGACGACCGGGATGTCGGCGTCCAGGGCCCGCACCTTCTCGACCACCAGCGGCGCCAACGTCATGTGGGCGCCGGACAGCATCGACAGACCGATGGCGTCGACGTCCTCGTCCACGGCGGCCGCGGCGACGGTGTCGGGCGTCTGGAACAGGCCGGTGTAGATGACCTCGTAGCCGGCGTCGCGCAGGATGCGGGCAACGACCTTGACCCCCCGGTCGTGTCCGTCGAGACCGACCTTGGCGACCAGGACCCGGCCGTGTGCGGCACCGCCGTCGGACCCGCTCACCGGCGCACCGCGCCCGCGTCCGAGTAGTCGTAGAAGCCGCGGCCGGCCTTGCGCCCGAGCAGGCCGGCCTCGACCATGCGCGACAGCATCGGCGGCGGCGCGTACAGCGGCTCCTTGAACTCCTCGTACATGCTCGTGGCGATGGCCTGGGTGGTGTCGAGGCCGATGAGGTCGGCGAGGTGCAGGGGACCCATCGGGTGGTTGCACCCCTCGACCATGCCGGCGTCGATGTCCTCGGCGGTGGCGAACCCTGACTCCATCATGCGGATCGCCGAGAGGATGTAGGGGATCAGCAGGGCGTTGACCACGAAGCCGGCACGGTCACGGCTGCGGATCACCCGCTTGCCGAGGGACTCGGCGGCGAAGCCGGTCGCGGCGTCGATCGTCGCCGCCGACGTCATCAGGCTGGTCACGAGCTCGACGAGGTGCAGCACGGGGACCGGGTTGAAGAAGTGGATGCCGATGACCTGCTCGGGCCGCTTCGTGGCGATGCCCAGCTTCATGATCGGGATCGAGCTCGTGTTGCTGGCGAGGATCGCGTCCGGGTCGGTGACGATGTCGTCGAGCGCGCGGAACACGTCGACCTTCGCCTGCTCGTCCTCGACGACGGCCTCGACGACGAGCTGGCGGTCGGCGAGCTCACCGAAGTCGGTCGTGAACGCCACCCGGCGGACTGCGTCGTCGCGCTGCTCCTGCGTCAGCTTGCCGGAGCGGACGCCCCGGTCGAGCGACGTGATCAGCCGCAGGTGGCCGGCCTCGGCGATCGCCGCGTCGACCTCCCGGACGATCACATCGAGACCGGCGCGGGCACAGACCTCGGCGATGCCCGTCCCCATCAGCCCGCTGCCCACGACGCCGACGCGCTCGATGTGTCCCATCGCTTGCGGATGGTACCGGCCGCTCGGCGCCGCGCTCGTGGTGCCCGATCCACGACGACCCGTCCCAGGGTGGATGATGGGCGACCCATGGCGGGCGACATCGATCTGTCTCGGAGGGCGTTCCTCGCCCTCGGCGCGACCGTGCTCGTCGCCGCCTGCACCCGGGACGACGCCGGAACGGCCGGTCCGGCCGACACGAAGGCGGGCGGAGCGGACCCGCCCCCGACCACCAGCCCCTCCGGGTCCAGCGGGGCGGTCCCGGCCATCGACCTGGCGACCGATCCGTTCACGCTCGGCGTCGCCTCCGGTGACCCCGACGCGACGTCGGTCGTGCTGTGGACGCGACTCACCGGCGACGGCCTGCCCGACGACGTGGCCGTCACGTGGGAGGTCTCGACCGACGAGGCGTTCGCCACCGTCGACGCCGCCGGCACGACCGCGGCCGCCGCGGCCGACGGCCACAGCGTCCACGTGACCGTCGCGCTCGACGGGCCCACCCGGTACCGCTTCCGGGCCGGCGGCTTCACGAGTCCCGTCGGGTGGGCCGCGCCGTCGCCTCCCCCGGGGACCGGCGAGCTTCGGCTGGCGACCGCGTCGTGCCAGCACTGGGAGACCGGGTACTACGCCGCGCACCGGGACCTCGCCGAGTGGCGGCCGGACGCCGTTGTGTTCCTCGGCGACTTCATCTACGAAGGCGGCTCGCGTCCGTTGGGCGACGGGCGGGTGCGGTCACACGAGGGCGCTGAGCCCGAGGATCTGACGTCGTACCGGGGTCGGTACGCCCAGTACCTCGCCGACCGCGACCTGCAAGCAGCCCGGGCGGCGTGCCCGTGGCTGGTGATCTGGGACGACCACGAGGTCGAGGACGACTACGCCGGGCTCGAGCCGAAGAACCCGGCGCGGCGCGAAGGGTTCGCGGCCAAGCGCGACGCGGCATACCGGGCGTGGTGGGAGCACATGCCGGTACGCCTCCCCGCACCGGTCGCCGGTGAGCCGTACATCGCCTACCGCACGGTGTCGCTCGGCGCCCTTGCCGACGTGATCCTGCTCGACGGGCGGCAGTTCCGCAGCGACCAGGCCTGCGGCGACGCGACGTTCTCGCTGGAACCGGCGTGCGCCGAGGCCGCCGTGCCCGACCGCACGATGCTCGGAGCGGACCAAGAGGCCTGGGTCGGTGACGAGCTGGCCGCCGCCCGGGCCCATTGGACCGTGCTCGGGCAGCAGACGGTGCTGGCGGACCTGCGACTGCCGAACGGCGCCGTGGTGAACGAGGACCAGTGGGACGGATACGCGCCGGCCCGCGATCGCTTGCTCGCCCAGGCCGCGACGGCCGAACGGGTCGTGGTGCTCACCGGCGACATCCACCTGGCCGCGGTCGCCCGCCTTCCCGGCGTCGGCACCGAACTGGTGACGACGTCGATCTCGTCGAACGGCCGGGGCGGCGCGCTCGAGCAGACCCTCCTCAGCCTGTTCCCGGACGTGGTCGGTGCCGAGCTGCCCCACCGCGGCTACACCCGCCACGTCGTGACGGTCGACGACTGGACGGCCGAGTTCCGCACGG
The DNA here is from genome assembly GCA_040507575.1 of Ilumatobacteraceae bacterium. GTDB lineage: Bacteria > Actinomycetota > Acidimicrobiia > Acidimicrobiales > Ilumatobacteraceae > JALZMG01. Next base: position 7,646 of record JBEVOM010000154.1, on the reverse strand, counting down.
TCGACGACGTCGCGAACCCCGACTCGACGGTGTCGACGTGGCAGACGTTCCGCCTCGACGCCACGATGCCCGACCAGCCCCACGGCCTCTGACCGTGACGCGAACCGACCGCCGGCGTGAGCCGTATGTCAGCGCATGAAGCACAACGACCCCACCACGATCGCCTCCCGCCGCACGACCCCGCGCCCTGTCGTCCCAGGCTGGTTCCTCGGCCGGCCGACCGCGCTCTACGTCGCCCGCTACGGTCGACGGTCGCGCCGCGCCGCCTGAGCGGCGGCCGGCGGGGCGGCGCGGTGACGTCGGGGTTCGACGAGATCGATCAGCTGGAGGGCCGAGGTCGGTCAGCGGGCGCGATGTCGAGCTCGGCCAGGACCTCGGCCGTGTGCTCGCCGAGCGTGGGCACCCGACCGGGCCGCTGGACGTGCTCGTCGATGTCCACCGGGCTGGCGACGGCCCGGAACGGGTCCTCGCCGGCCTGCGGCTCCATGTCGACGAACGCCCCCGACGCCTCGGCCTGCGGGTCCTCCAACAGCGTGCGGGGCGTGTTGATCGGCGCCCACCAGACATCGTGGACGTCGAACCGCTGCGCCCACTCGGCCATCGGCCGGGCCGCGAACACGACGTCGAGCTCGGCGATCAGCTCGGTGCAGTTCAACCGTCGGGACCGGGCATCGGCGAACCGCTCGTCGGTCGCCAGGTCGGGCCGGTCGAGCGCGGCGACGAGTCCCGGCCAGTGGCGGTCGGCCTCGAGACCCAGCAACCAGAAGCCCGGACCGTCGCCGGCGGCGTAGCAGTTGACGAGCGGCGTCGGCGAGACGTCACGGTTCCGTGCGCTCTCCAGCTTGCCGAAGCGCAGCATGATGCCCTGGTCCCAGCCACCCATGTAGATGCCGGTACGCAGGAGGCTGGTCGACACGAGGTGACCGCGACCCGTCCGCTCACGCTCGAAGAGCGCCCCGCAGATCCCGCCGGCCAGCGTCATGCCGGTGACGTGGTCACCGAAGCCGCTGCGAATGGGCAGCGGCAGCGCGCCGCGTGGCGCGAACGCACCGGCGAGCGCGGAGCGGGCCCAGAACGCACCGATGTCGTAGCCCGGACGATCGGCGTCGGGCCCCGTCAGCCCGAACCCGGTGATGATCCCGTACACCAGCCGGGGGTGGCGCTCCCGCGTGGCGACGGGATCGAGCCCGAGTCGCTCGAGCGCCTTCACCCGCATGTTCGTCACGAACACGTCGGCGCCGGCGAGCAGCCGCTCCATCGCGTCGCGCCCGTCGTCGGCCCGCAGATCGAGCACGACGCTGCGCTTCCCGCGGTTGTCCAGCTCGAACGGCGGGACCGCGGACTGGTCGCGGACGCCGACCGCGCCGAAGATGTTGCGCTGCGGATCACCCGACGCCGGCTCGACCTTGACGACGTCGGCGCCCCAGTCGGCGAGGATGCCGGCCGCCGCCGGCCCGGCGACCCACGCGCCCAGCTCGACGACCCGAACGCCCTCGAGGATCACGTCGGGTCGCCGTTCGGTCCGTGCGTCACATCGCTCACAGCAGGACATCTTGTCGTGCCCGGCGAGCCGCGCCGAACCGGCTGGCGCCGGCGTCGGGCCGAGCGCCCTCCGACGCATCACGGTGGGCACGATGGCGCCCGGCCGACCACAATGCCCGGGATGCCCCCGCGCAAACGAGCACCGACGCCGAGGCCGAGACCGCCGTCGCCGGCGCCCCCGCCGCCTCGCCAGTGGGTCGGTCGGCCGTATCCACTCGGCGCGACCTATGACGGCTCGGGGACGAACTTCTCGCTGTTCTCCAGCGTCGCCGACGGGGTCGAGCTGTGCCTGCTCGGCCCGAACGGCGACCAGTCGGAGGTGCGGACCGAGCTGAAGGAGGTCGACGGGCACTGCTGGCACGCCTACCTGCCCGACGCCCGGCCGGGTCAGCGCTACGGCTACCGCGTCCACGGTCCCTGGGACCCGGCCGCCGGCCTGTGGTGCAACCCGGCCAAGCTGCTGCTCGATCCGTACGCCAAGGCGATCGACGGCGAGGTCGACTGGGACCGGGCGTGCTTCGCGTACGACTTCGACGACCCGGACAAGCCGAACACCGCCGACAGCGCGCCGCACGTGCCGCGCGGCGTCGTCAGCGACCCGTTCTTCGACTGGGGCAACGACCGGCCACCGGAACACGGGATGCACGACACCGTCATCTACGAGGCCCACGTCAAGGGCCTCACCGCCCGGCACCCGGACGTGCCCGACGAGATGCGGGGCACGTACTCGGCGATCGCCCACCCGGCCGTCGTCGAGCACCTGGCGTCGCTCGGCATCACGGCGATCGAGCTGATGCCGGTGCACCAGTTCCTGCACGATCACCACCTCGTGGAGCGCGGGCTGCGCAACTACTGGGGTTACAACTCGATCGCCTTCCTGTCGCCGCACAACGGCTACACCGTCGCCGGGCACGGCGCCACGCCGGGTCAGCTCTCCAACGTCATCGGCGGCCAGCCTCAGAGCCAGGTCCAGGAGTTCAAGACGATGGTCAAGGCCCTCCACGCCGTGGGCATCGAGGTGATCTTGGACGTCGTCTACAACCACACCGCCGAGGGCAACCACATGGGCCCGATGCTGTCGATGCGGGGCATCGACAACCAGGCGTACTACCGGCTGATGGACGACGCGCCGCGCTACTACCTCGACTTCACGGGTACCGGCAACAGCCTCAACATGCGTCACCCGCACGTGTTGCAGCTGATCATGGACAGCCTGCGCTACTGGGTGACCGAGATGCACGTCGACGGGTTCCGGTTCGACCTGGCGTCGACGCTGGCGCGCGAGCTCTACGCCGTCGACCGCTTGTCGGCGTTCTTCGACCTCGTCCAGCAGGATCCTGTTGTGTCGCAGGTCAAGCTGATCGCCGAGCCGTGGGACATCGGGGAGGGTGGCTACCAGGTCGGCAACTTCCCGCCGCTGTGGTCGGAGTGGAACGGTCGGTACCGCGACACGATCCGCGACTTCTGGCGCGGCGAGCCGGCGACGCTGGCCGAGTTCGGCTCCCGGTTCACCGGCAGCTCGGACCTCTACCAGGCCGACACCAGGCGCCCCACGGCGTCGATCAACTTCGTGACCGCTCACGACGGCTTCACGTTGCGCGACCTCGTGTCCTACAACGAGAAGCACAACGACGCCAACGGCGAGGACAACCGCGACGGCGAGTCGCACAACCGGTCGTGGAACTGCGGGGTCGAGGGGGACACCGGCGACGAGGACGTGCTCGCCCTGCGCGACCGCCAGCGCCGCAACTTCGTCACGACGCTGCTGCTGTCGCAGGGGGTGCCGATGCTGCTCGGCGGCGACGAGATCGGCCGGACCCAGCTCGGCAACAACAACGCATACTGCCAGGACGACGAGCTGTCCTGGTACGACTGGGACGACGTCGACGACGACTTCAGGAAGTGGTGTCGCTCGGTGACGCGGTTGCGCCGCCACCACCCCGTGTTCCGGCGCCGGCGGTGGTTCCAGGGCATGAAGATCCGTGGCATCGAGGACCTCGCGTGGTTCCGCTTCGACGGCGGCGAGATGACGGAGGAGGACTGGGAGACGGGCTACGCCAAGAGCGTCGGCGTGTTCCTCAACGGGGCATCGATCACGACGACCGACGCCTACGGTGGTCGCATCGTCGACGACAGCTTCTTCGTGATGTTCAACGCCAGCGACATCGACCTGCCGTGGACGGTCCCGGGCGGGAGCTGGGCCCGGCAGTGGGTCGTCGAGCTCGACACCGACCTGGCGCACGAGCCGGGCCTCGAGCTGGAGTCGGGATCAGTCGTCGACCTCGTCGCCCGATCGATGATGGTGCTGCGCGCCGTCGCGCCCGACGCGTGAGCCGCTGATGCCGAGGGGCGACGCGCCGAGCGACCTGGAGCTGCTGCGCGACCGGGCGCGCTCGCTCGGGGTGGAGACGTCGTACTGGGACGTCGACGGGCACCACCACGACGCCCCGGAGGGCACGCTGCGGGCCGTCGTCGACGTCCTCGAGGCCGACCGCCACGACGCCGCCGAGCCCGCCGTCGAGCCGGTGGCCGTGGTGCGGAGAAAGTCCGCCCCACCGCTCATAGCCAGCGGCACGGTCTCGTCGGCGGAGCTCGTGCTCGTCGACGGCACGACGGTGGAGCTGGTCCCGATCGACGGTCACCTGGAGCTGCCGCCCGACCTCCCCGTCGGGTGCCACCGCCTGCACTGGTCGACGGCCAGCGGGACCGACGGCACGTCCAGCGTCGTCGTCGCGCCGGCGACGATGCCCCGCTCGGCCGAGCTCGCCGGTGGCGCCGGGATGTTCGTGCCGGCCTATGCCCTCTGGGAGCGGGCGTCGCCGCTGCCGTCGTTCGCCCACCTCGCCGCGCTCACCGCCAAGGTCCCGCACCTCGGCATCGACGTGGTGTCCACGCTGCCGCTGTACGCCTCGTTCCTCGACGACCCGTTCGATCCCAGCCCGTACGCCCCGGTGAGCCGGCTGCACTGGAACGAGGTGTACCTCGACGATGCGACGCTGCCGGCGGCACCGGTTCCCGAGCTCGACGACCTGATCGACTGGCGGGTGCTGGCCGGACGACGGCGGGCCCAGTTGCTCGACGCGGCGACCGACCTCGATCCGTACCTGCAGGCCGGCATCGACCGCCTCGTCACCGAACGCCCCGACATCCTCGACTACGCCCGCTTCCGCGCCGGGCGCCACGAGACCGCCGATGCCGGTCGCCCGGCGGCCATCGTCGAGCGCAGCCACCTCCTGGCCCAGTACCTCGCCAACCGCCAACTGGCCGCCATCGAGGGCCCGGGGCGGGCCGTGCTGGCGCTCGACCTTCCGATCGGCAGCCACCCCGACGGCTACGAGACCTGGGCCCGGGGCGACCTCTACGCGTCGGGCATGACGGTCGGCGCGCCGCCTGACGAGTTCTTCGGCGACGGCCAGGACTGGGGTTTCCCGCCCCAGCTCCCCGCCGCCGGACGGCGCAGCGGACACGCGATGTGGCGGCAGGCCGTCGCCCGGGCCGGCGAGCACGCCTCGATGCTGCGCATCGACCACGTGATGGGGGTGCAACGGCTCTGGTGGGTGCCGGACGGGGCGGGTGCGGCGAACGGCGTGTACGTGCGCTACCCGCGCGAGGAGCTGCTGGCCGTCATCGCCGCCGAAGCCGCCCGGACGGCGACGACGGTCATCGGCGAGGACCTCGGCACCGTGCCGGAGGAGGTCGTCGACGCCCTCGCCCGCTGGGACGTCCTCGGCCTCTACGAGGAGCAGTTCAACCTGTACCACCACGAGCACGGCCTCGGCGCGGTGCCGGCCCGGACGGTCGCCGGGATCCGGACCCACGACATGCCGGCGTTCGCCGCGGCGTTCAGCGGGGACGCCACCGGCGCGGTGTACGAGTACCGGCAGCTGGTCGCCGAAGCACTCGGCCATGACGTCGGCGACGGCCCCGGCGACGTCCTCGACGCCGCACTCGAGCGACTCGCCCGGAGCGACGCCTACATGGTGATGGCCGACCTCGACGACCTCATCGGCGAGACCGCTCCCCACAACGTTCCCGGACAGGTGCTCCCCTCCACCTGGCGCCGACGACTACCCGGTCCAACATCGGGCATGCTCGCCGGTAGCGATGTCCGTCGTCGCGTCGAACTGCTGCGTGGGCGACCGCCAGCTGGAAGGGGAGCCCCGTGACGTCAGCCAATCGTTCCATCAATCCGCTCGGCGACATCGACCTCCACCTGTTCAACGAGGGCACGCACCGGCACCTCCAGGACTGCCTCGGCGCCCATCCCGACGAGACCGGTACGTGGTTCGCCGTCTGGGCGCCGAACGCGGCATCCATCGACGTGCTCGGCGACTTCGACGGCTGGACCGGCCAACGCCTCGATCCCGTCCACGCCTCCGGCATCTGGTCGGGCCACGTGCCCGGCGCGACCGTCGGCCAGTCGTACCGGTACGCCGTCACGAGCCACTACGGCGAGCGGATGGAGAAGGCCGACCCCCTGGGCGCGGCCACGAACGAGCCGCCGTCCACCGCCTCGGTCATCGCCGAGCTCGACCACGAGTGGTCCGACGGCGAGTGGATGGCCGGTCGGGGCGCACGCGTGGCGCCGGACGCGCCGATCTCGATCTACGAGGTCCACCTCGGGTCGTGGGGCCGCATCGCGACGCCGGGCCGACGATTCGTGCAGTACGACGAGATCGCCGACCCCCTGGCCGACCACGTGCTCGCCCACGGGTTCACGCACGTCGAGCTGCTGCCCATCATGGAGCACCCGTTCTACGGTTCGTGGGGATACCAGACGACCGGTTACTTCGCACCGACGGCCCGGTACGGCACCCCGCAGCAGCTCATGGCGATGATCGACCGACTGCACCAGCGTGGCGTCGGCGTCATCCTCGACTGGGTCCCGTCACACTTCCCGACCGACGCCCACGGGCTGGCCCGCTTCGACGGCACCCACCTCTACGAGCACGCCGACCCCCGTCAGGGCTACCACCCGGACTGGACGTCGGCGATCTTCAACTACGGGCGGCGGGAGGTCCGGTCGTTCCTCATCTCGAGCGCGCTGTGTTGGATCGACCGCTACCACGTCGACGGGCTGCGGGTCGACGCCGTCGCCTCGATGCTGTACCTCGACTACTCGCGCGACGACGGGGAGTGGATCCCGAACCGCTACGGCGGGCGCGAGAACCTCGACGCGATCGGGTTCTTGCGGCAGCTGAACGACGCCATCGACGAGGAGCACCCCGACGTCGCGACGTTCGCCGAGGAGTCGACGGCGTGGCCGATGGTGACCGGCCCGACCGCGCACGGTGGCCTCGGCTTCGGGTTCAAGTGGGACATGGGTTGGATGCACGACACGCTCGAGTACATGCGCCGCGAGCCGGTGCACAGACGGTTTCACCACGACGAGGTCACGTTCCGGGGCGTGTACGCGTTCAGCGAGCGCTACGTGCTGCCCCTGTCGCACGACGAGGTGGTGCACGGCAAGGGCTCGTTGATCGGAAAGATGCCGGGTGACGAGTGGCAGCGCTTCGCCAACCTGCGCCTGCTGTACGGGATGATGTGGTCCCAGCCGGGCAAGAAGCTGCTGTTCATGGGCGACGAGCTGGGCTCGTGGTCGGAGTGGGGCCACGAGACGATGATCGACTGGGGGCTGCACGACGCGCCCGGGCACGACGGCGTGCGGCGCTGGATCGCCGCACTGAACGAGGTGTACGGCACCGAGCCGGCGCTCGCTCGCGGGGACTGCGACCCGGGCGGGTTCCGCTGGATCATCGGCGACGACGACACGCACAGTGTGTTCGCCTGGCTGCGCCTCGACCCGACCGGTGCGGCACCGCCCGTGCTCATCGTCGTCAACGCCACGCCGACCGTGCACTACGGCTACCGCGTCGGCATCCCGATCGGCGGACGCTGGATCGAGCTGCTCAACTCCGACGCCGCCGACTACGGCGGCAGCGGCAAGGGCAACCTCGGCGGCCTCCTCGCCGAGGAACAGGCGTGGCACGGCTTCGAGCACTCGGTCCCCCTGACCGTGCCACCTCTCGCCGTCGTCGTCCTCCGCCCGGCCTGACCCGTCGCCGCCCCCCGTCATCTGGGCGCGCTCGGTCTCACCGACCGAT
>JBEVOM010000113.1:0-11483 GCA_040507575.1 Ilumatobacteraceae bacterium | reverse complement strand
CGAGGGCGCCCGCATCGTGCTCGGCGTGAACGTCGATGACCTCGGCGACCACCGGCCCGGGCAGCGGGCGGCCAGCGAGGCCGGCGCCGCCTTCCCGCGCGTGGGCGCCGGGTTCACCAAGGCCGACGTGCGGGCGGCGTCACGGCAGCCCGGGCTGCGCACGTGGGACAAGCCGGCGGCCGCCTGCCTGGCCAGCCGCGTGCCGTACGGGACCGAGGTCTCCGTGACGGTGCTGTCGGGGGTCGAGCGGGCGGAGGCTGTGCTGCACCGGTTGGGCTTCGACCAGGTCCGCGTCCGCCACTACGGCGACACGGCGCGCATCGAGGTCGAGCTCGCCCAGCTGGAACGGGTGCTCGCGGCGCGGGACGCCGTGGTCGCCGGGGTCCGCGCCGCCGGCTACCGGTACGTGACGCTGGACCTCGAGGGCTTCCGCTCCGGCAACCTGAACGGCTGAGCATCCGAGTGTTGGGCGTCGTCCGAGTGTCGACGGCCCGGCATGTGGCCCTTCGGCACTCGGACGACCGCCAACACTCGGATGTGCGCCGGCTCGACGGATGGGCGGCGTCGACGATGCACTACCGTCGACACCATGAAGCTGGCCATGATGCTCAACTACTCCGATGACTTCGCCGCCGGTGTGCGGCGGGTCCAGGAGCTGGAGAAGGCAGGGCTCGACGTGGCCTGGGTGACGGAGGCGTACTCGTACGACTCGATCAGCCAGATCGGCTACCTCGCCGCGAAGACCGAGCGCATCGAGCTCGGCACGGGCATCATCAACGTCTTCTCACGCACCGCCACGGCCGTCGCGCAGACCGCCGCCGGCTGCGACTACGTCTCCGACGGACGGTTCATCCTCGGGCTCGGGGCGTCGGGCCCGCAGGTCATCGAGGGCTTCCACGGCGTGCCGTACGAGCACCCGATGCCGCGCATCCGCGACTACATCGAGGTCTGCCGCATGACCTGGCGACGCGAGCCCGTCGTGTACGACGGCACGGCCGTCCACATCCCGCTCCCCGAGGGGCAGGGCACCGGCCTGGGCAAGGCGCTCAAGCTGATCAACCACCCCAAGCGGTCGGACATCCCGATCTTCTGGGCCAGCCTGATGGGCAAGAGCGTGGCCAACACGGCCCGCTACGCCAACGGGTGGCTGCCGATCTTCTTCGTGCCCGAGAGGTTCCGCCAGGTCTGGGGCGACGACCTCGACATCGGCCTCGCCGACCGTGACCCGTCGCTCGGCCAGCTCGAGATCGCCGCCGGCGGCATGGTCGCCATCGGCGACGAGTACGCCGGCGAGGGTGCCGACCGCGTGCTCGACATGGGGCGGGCGCAGATCGCGCTCTACGTCGGTGGCATGGGCGCCCGGGACAAGAACTTCTACAACACGATCGCCAAGAAGTACGGCTGGGTCGACGAGGCGACCGTGATCCAGGACCTGTACCTCTCGGGCAAGAAGGACGACGCGGCGGGCGCGGTGCCGCGGGACTGGCTGGCGGCCGCCAACCTCGTCGGCCCGGAGTCGCACGTCGCCGAGCGCATCGCGGCCTACAAGGAGGCCGGCGTCACCCAGCTGCTCGTCAACCCGATCGGCCCCGACCCCGTCAAGACGATCGAGACGCTCCGCTCCCTCATCGGCTGAGCCCGTTCCGCGCCAGCCCGGTCAGAGCATGCCGCGGAGCCACCACATGGCGAGCGCCCAGGCGGCGGCGATCAGGACGAGGGCGGCGGCCGCCCACTTCCAGGTCAGCTCCGTGACGACCGTGATCTCGTCGCCGAGCGTCTGACCCAGCGACTCCTCGATCCGCTCGTAGGCGTCGGCCAGCTCGGTGCTCGTCGCCGCCTCGTAGGCCTGCCCGCCGGTGACCTCGGCGACCTCCGCCAGCGGCTCCGGCCGCACCGGCACGTCGACGATCTGTCCGCTGTCGGGGTCGCTGATGGTGCCACCCGCGGTGCCGAAGGCGATCGTGAACACCGGGACGCCGGCCGCTGCGGCCTCCTGGGCGCCGACCGCGGTGTCCCGGCCGACGGTCGTCTCGCCGTCGCTCAGCAGCACGATGGCGCCGGGAGCCAGGTCCTCGCCGTCGGCATCGGTGGTGTCGCCGGCCAGTGATGTCAGCACGTTGGCGCCGGTGGCGAGCGCGTCACCGATGGCCGTCGACTCGGCCAGCTCGAGGTCCTCGATGCCCTGGTCGAGGCGTTCACGATCGAGCGTCGGTTCGACCTCGATCCCGACGTTGCCGCTGAAGGAGATCAACCCGACCTCGATGTTGGCGTCGACCTGGTCGATGAACTCGCGGGCCGCCTCCTTGGCGGCGTCGAGGCGGGTCGGCTCGACGTCGGTGGCCATCATGGACAGCGACACGTCGAACAACAGCAGGATGCGCCCCTCGCTCTGCGTGCGCTCGGTCGACGACGTCACCGGGCGAGCGATGCCGACGACGCCGGCGGCAAGGCCGACGAGCATGAGCGCGGCGACGACGTGGCGGCGCCAGCCCGGGCGCGACGGGGCGACGCGGTCGAGCAGGTCGATCTGGGTGAAGCGGACTGTCGCGGTGCGCCGCCACAGCTGCGACGCGACGTATCCGGCGCCCAGGGCGGCGACCGCGAGCAACCACCACAGGCGGCCCGGGTCGAGGAACGTGGCTGCGAGGATCGTCATCGCCGGAGCACCTGGGCGTTGACGGCCTGCGTGCGGCGTCGCGCGACGTGGGCCACGATGGCGCCGAGCCAGTCGCCGTCGGTCGCCAGCTCGATCGTGTCGGCCCCGGCCCGGCGCATCGCGAACTGGCGTCGTTCGGCGTCCTCGGCCGCGGCCTCGGCGTAGCGGCGCTGCACGGCAGCGGTGATGCGCACCTCGCGCCGCCGGCCCGTCGACGGGTCGACGACCTCGATCATCCCGACCGGTGGGACGTCGAGCTCGCGCGGGTCGTGGACGGCGATCGCCAGCAGGTCGTGGCGCAGACCGAGGCGGGCCAGCGGGTCGACCCACGCCTCACCGGTGAAGTCGGACACGACGGCCACGAACCCGCGCCGCCTGCTGACCACGGCGACACGGTCGATGGCCGTGGACAGGTCGGACCGGCCGAGACCCTCCGACGGCGGAGGTGCGGCCGCGTTGGCGAGGATGGCGCGGACCTGATCGCGCCCGAAGCGGGGCGGCATGACCTTGATCTGCGGCCCGGCGACCAGGACGGCGCCCAACCGGTTCTGGTTGCGGGCGGTGAGGAAGCCGACGGCAGCCGCGGCGACGAGCGCAGCCTGTGACTTGTCGGCCACCGTCGTGCCGAACCGCATCGCGGCCGACGTGTCGAGCACGAGCCACGCCTCGAGGTCGCGGTCGGCGATCTGCTCCCGGACGTGGGTCTCCTGCGTCCGGGCGGTCACGTTCCAGTCGATGCGGCGCACGTCGTCACCGGGCTGGTACGGCCGGGACTCGCCCGGCTCGCTGCCGTGGCCCGGCGTCAGTCCCTGGTGGTTGCCGTGCAGCGCGCCGTCGAGCCGCCGGTTGATCGTGAGCTCCAGCGTCCGCACGAGCTCGGCGACCTGCTCGGTCGGCGGGCCGGCCGGCCAGGCGACGGGCCCGTCGAGGGCGCTGACGTTCATGGGTGCGCGACCTTCAGCCCAGCGCGTCGTTGGGCTTCGGTGACACCCACGTCGCCGGGACCGTGGCCAGGATGCGGTTGACAAGGACGTCGGGCGTGATGTCGCGGGCCAGCGCGTCGTACGTCAGGAGCAGGCGGTGGCGCAGCACCTCCGGCGCGACGTCGAACACGTCCTGGGGCGTGGCGTACGTGCGGCCCCGGATCAACGACAGCGCCTTGGCGCCGCGGACCAGGTTGATGCTGGCCCGCGGGCTGGCACCGAGGCCGATCGACGGCGCCAGCTCGGACAGCGCGAACGCCGCCGGGTTGCGCGTCGCCTGCACCAGGTCGACCGCGTACTGGGCGACGCTGCGGTCGACGAACACCGCGTCGGCGCGTCGTTGCAACGCGATCAAACCGTCCAGATCGATGACCTGCCCGGCGACCGGCGGGTTGACGGCCATGCGGTCGAGGATGACGAGCTCCTCGGCGGCGGTCGGGTGGTCGAGGACCACCTTCATCATGAAGCGGTCGCGCTGGGCGTCGGGCAGCTGGTACACGCCCTCGCTCTCGATCGGGTTCTGGGTGGCGACGACGAAGAACGGGTCGGGTACCGGGTGGGTGATGCCACCGATCGTCACCTGGTGCTCCTGCATCACTTCGAGCAGGGCCGACTGCACCTTGGCCGGCGCGCGGTTGATCTCGTCGGTCAGGACGAAGTTGACGAACACCGGCCCGAGCTCCACGTCGAACCGCTCGGTGCTGCCGCGGTAGATGCGGGTACCGACGATGTCGGACGGCAGGAGGTCGGGTGTGAACTGGATGCGGGCGAACGTGCCACCCACGACGTTGGCGAGCGTCTCGGCGGCCAACGTCTTGGCCAGTCCGGGCACCGACTCGAGCAGGCAGTGGCCGCGGGCCAGCAGGCCGACGAGCAACCGCTCGAGCAGGCGGCTCTGGCCGACGATCACCTTGCGCAGTTCGAAGAAGATTCGCTCGACGGACTCCGCGGTCTGCGCGTCGTCCATGGGATGCGGGGTTGGCATGGCATCCATTGTCGCTGTCATGAGGCCTCCAGGGATCGGGCTGACGCTACCGAGGGTCCGTAAGCTGCCGGTGAGGGCGGGGTAGACGTTCCCGGCGGCGGGGCGGCAAGGCAGACTGGCGCGATGGGGATCGCCTTGAACCACACCATCGTGGCGGCCCGCGACCCGGAGATGTCGGCGGCGTGGCTGGCCGACCTGTTCGGGCTCCCGGCGCCCGAGCGTCTCGGTCACTTCTGGCAGGTGACGACCGGCAACGGCGTCGGCCTCGACTTCGACCGCCACTCCGGCGACGGACCCATCGCCGCCCAGCACTACGCGTTCCTGATCGGGGAGGACGACTTCGACGCCATCTTCGGACGCATCGTCGAGCGCGACATCGACCACTATGCCGACCCGATGGGCCGGCGTCGCGGCGAGATCAACCAGCACGACGGCGGCCGCGGGGTGTACTTCCCGAGCCCCGACGGCCACTGGCTGGAGATCATCACGGTTCCGTACGGCGGCTGGGCCGACACCACCGCCGGCTGATGACCACGGGCTGAGCGGATCATCTGCTCCGACCCATGAGGGGTACGGAGCATCCTCTCCACGCCGTCCCGGCATGCGTCTAGGATCCGCGGCAGCGGGCCGCGGGCGAGATCTGGGAGGAACAGGATGAGGAAGTACTTGGCCGGCGCGGCATCCGTCGCATTGGCCGTCACGGGCGTGGCCGTCGGAGCGGCCGGCGTCGGCGCCAGCGAGGATCCGCCACCGGCCGCACCCGCGCAGGAGTTCGTCGTGCTGTATGCCGCGGGGGTGGATCCGGCAGCCGCCCGCGCCGCGGTGGAGGCCGCCGGCGGCACGATCGTCAATGAGAACGCGGCCGTCGGCGTCGCGACGGTGACGGCGTCGAACGCCGACTTCCAGGCCGCCGCGGCGGCCCAACCGGCGCTCGACGGGACCGCGGAGAACCGCATCATCGGTGAGGTCCCCCCGGACGCGGTGCCGAGCGGCGACGCCGTGACCAAGTTCGACTCGGCCGAGGCCGATCTGATCGGCGCCGTCGCCCGCTCGACGCCGTCACGACGTGCCAACCCGCGCGCCGCCGAGCCGCTGGCCGACTGGCAGTGGGACATGCAGCAGATCGGCGCCACCGCCGAGGGCTCGTACCGCTACAACCCGGGCAACCGGGGCGTGCGCGTCGGCATCCTCGACACCGGCGTCGACGGCACCCACCCCGACATCGCGCCGAACTTCGACGGCCGGCTGAGCCGCAACTTCACGGAGGACGTCCCCGTCGACGCCAACGGCGACCCGATCGACGGTCCGTGCGAGGACGAGCCCGACCAGTCGTGCGAGGATCCCAACGACGTCGACGAGGACGGCCATGGCACCCACGTGGCGTCGACGGTGGCCGGAGCGATCAACGGCCTCGGCATCGCCGGTGTGGCGCCGAAGGTGACGATCGTCAACCTGCGGGCCGGCCAGGACTCGGGCTACTTCTTCCTGCAGCCGTCGGTCGACGCGCTGACCTACGCCGGTGACATCGGCATCGACGTCGTCAACATGAGCTACTACGTCGATCCGTGGCTGTTCAACTGCGCGACCAACCCGGCCGACTCACCCGAGGACCGGCTCGAGCAGCAGACGATCGTCGAGGCCATGCAGCGGGCGTTGGACTACGCCCATGACCACGGCGTCACGCTCATCTCGGCGGCTGGCAACGGTGCCACCGACTACACGAAGGTGCTCGCGGACGCCTCGAGCCCGGACTTCGCCAGCGAGCCCGGCGAGGCGGCGTACAGCCGCACGATCGCGCCCGACGACTGCACGTCGATGCCGTCCGAGGGTGAGCACGTGATCTCGGTGAGCGCGACCGGCATCTCGAAGCGCAAGTCGTACTACTCGGACTACGGCAACGGCTACATCGACATCGCGGCCCCCGGCGGCGACGTGTACGACACGCCGACCAACACCCGCGACCTGACGAAGGCGACGCTGGCCGGATACCCGGAGGCGCTCGGCCGGGCCGACGGCACGATCGACGAGAACGGCGAGCCGACGAACGCGGCGATCGTCAAGGACTGCGACGCGTCCGGGACCTGCGCCTACTACCAGTGGTTGCAAGGCACCTCGATGGCGTCACCGCACGCCGTCGGCGTTGCTGCGCTCATCGTGAGCAAGTACGGCGAGCGCGATCGCGTCCACGGCGGTCTGGGCATGGACCCCGACGACGTCGAGCAGATCCTGCGCGACACGGCCACGCCGACCCCGTGCCCGACGCCGGCCGCGTTCACGTACACGCGGATCCTGCCCGCTGGCAACACGGTGACTGCTACCCACACCTGTGAGGGCGACGTCGCCAGCAACGGGTTCTACGGCAGCGGCATCGTCAACGCGCTGCACGCCAGCGGCAAGTAGGCCACGACAACATCGGCTCCGGGGCCGCGCCGCTCGACGCGGCCCCGGACCGGTGGGCCGCGCGCAGCGAGCTCAGGGCGCGTCGACGGTCTCGCGCTCGCGGTCGGCGACGACGCGGTGGGCCCGGGTCGCGCCGCCCGAGCGCACCCGGACGAGCGCATGGCTGCGGCGCGCCGGGTTGCGGCGGCGGAACGTGGTGGCGAAGCCCATCGCCGACGCGCCGGCGACGACGGCACAGATCGCCAGGCCGAGGATCCGCAGCGCGACCGCGAACGGTGGGTCAGCGGTCGACCACGTCGTCGCCGCGTGGAGCACCCGGACGTGGGGTGCGACTGCCTCGGCGGCGGTGAGTCGGACGATGGCCGGTCGCGCCGCCAGCCCGGCGGCCGGTGGATCGGCAACGGTCGTCGGCGACGCGGACGCAGCCGGGAGCACGCCTGGAACGTCGACCGTGCGCACGTCGATGCGGTACAGCGACGCGTCGGGGAACGCCCGGCCGTGCATGTCCCACGCGTTGTTGGACTGGGCGATCACGAGACGCCCGTCCTCGAGGTCGGGCAGGACGAAGGCGCCGTAGTTGTTGCACCCGTCGTCGCAACGCAGCGCAGGGGTGTAGCGGGCGACCTCGATCCACGGACCCTGCGGCGCGACGCTGGCCCGGACGATCACGTCAGAGCCGAACCAGTCGTCCTCGTCGGACGCCGCGATGAACACGTCTCCGAAGCGCTGGACCGACACCGGCATCGAGTGCTGCGCCGTGAGCACTGGGACCCGCTGCGCCTCGTCGGTCGACCAGGTGGTCCCGTCCCAGTACTTCGGCGGCGTGTCGAGCTGCCCCCTCGGTACCCGGGCGACGTAGGTGTGCGGCGAGCACGAGGTGTCGAACCCGGCATCGGCCACGAACTGGCGGTAGCAGTGGCCGTAGAGGTAGGTCCACGACGCGTCCGAGACGATGGAGTACCCGTACAGGCTGGCCGACGGATCGGCGGCCGGTTCGAGGTCGACGAGCTCCAGGTCGGGGAGGCTGAGGCGGGCCCGCCACGTGGCGACCGGCTTGGCGCCGCTCGCCGCGCCGCTGCCGTTCGGGTTGCGGACCTCGGCCAGGAACAGCCAGAGGTTGCCGTCGGCGCCGACCTCGGCGTCGAGCGGCCAGAACCAGTGCTCGAGGCCCTCCTCGACCCACGACCCGATCCACGACGTGCCGCTGCCTCCCGATGACGGCAGCAGCGTGAAGCAGTTGCCGTCCTGCACGAGCGCCGCGTTGTGCGCGAACAGCGCGGTGTCGAGCCGGTCGCCACGGCCGAGGAACGCATCCTGGAACATCCACAGGGTGCGTCCGTCCGGGAGGTCGAAGGCGTGGGGGTAGTCGGCGCCGACCAGTCCCGCCGCCTCGTCGGCGCCGAAGAACTCGTCCAGATCCTCGGCGGACGCCGACTCGGCGCACGATGCTGCCGAAGCGGTGGGCGCGTCGAAGACGGCAGATGACACGCCGCCGGCGAAGACCGCCGCGGCGACGATGAGCGCCCGCCCCAACACGGGCCGTCATTCTGTCAGGCCGCGGGCGGACGTGCGTCTCCGGATCGGTGGCTCGTGTCCGTGGGGCCGGTCATCCGTATCCTGGACGACGTGGCCGAGGCGCACGAACCGGAGGACACCAGCCCGGAGACCCGCATGGGCATCGGACCGGTCGACGACGGCGGACCCGACGAGCTCCAGGAGATCGACGACGACACCGCCGGCGCCTGGGCGGAGGCCGACCGGCTGCGGGTGCAGACCGCCAACGACCTCGCCCGCGACCGCAGCATGGTCGCGGCCGGCCGGCGGATCGGGGGGATGGCCGGGGCCGCCGTCGCCGGCGCCATGATCGCCGTGCGGGACATCTACGAAGGCAAGCCCAAGGACGATCGTCCGGTCGTCGAGGTCGAGTCCCCGACCGACCCGCACGACGTCGATCGCGACGGCATCCTCCTCGAGTCCGACGCCATCGGCGGTGCCCTCGACGTCGCCGTGCCGCCCCAGGCCCGCCAGGAGCCGATCGTCGCCCGGCGCCGCAGCCGCCGCCGTTCCTGACCCCGGCCTCACGCCCGCGAACCGAGCGTCAGGAGGACGGCGGCACCGATCCCGGCGACCGTGCGGACGTGGTTCCACACGGTCCACGGTCCGGCGTAGGCAACCCACCGGGCGATCGCGTCGGCGCCGTCCGGGTCGACGTCGGCGAGGGCGTTGTTCCGGGGGATGTGATAGGCGATCGTGACGACGATCGTGACGAGGTAGACGGCGCAACCGGCGACCCGCAGCTCGGCGCCATCGGCGGCCAGGTCGGTCAGCGACCCGATGCCGAGGCCGAGGCAGGCGACGGCCGTGCCAAGGAGCGCGAGCATGAACACGGGGCTCGGGGCCGCCCGGTTGATGCCTTGCATCGCGGCCAGCCCGGACCGGGGAGGGGCCTGGCGCAGGCCGGCCATCACGAACGTCGAGAACGCGAAGAACACGCCGCCGACGATCCCGGCGCCGACCGCTGTCGCCACCGTGAGGGTGCGCATCGACGGGCTCATGCCGTCAGGCCCATCGGCCGGCCGGACCAGGCCCCGGTCGCGGCCAGAGCCCAGTCCGTGAAGTCTCGGGCCGGGCGGCCCAGCGCGTCGAGCACGCCGTCGGTCGTGGACGCGTTGCGACCGTCGAGCACGGTCGCGAACAGCTCGGTGATCCCGCGCGCCTCGTCGTCGGGCAGCCCGGCTGCGAGCAGCTCGGCTGTGAAGTCGTCGGGATCGACCGTGACGAATCGGATGTCGCGGCCGCAGGCCTCGGCGATCTCGGCCACTGCACCGGCGAACGACAGGAGCCGGGGTCCCGTCAGCTCGCAGACCGTGTCGACGTGACGTCCGTGGACGATCGCGTCGACCGCGCCGTCGGCGACGTCGGCGACGTCGGCGACGTCGGCAGCGTCGACGAACGGTTCGCCGACGTCACCCACCGGGAGGGCCAGCTCGCCGCGGATGGTCGCGTCGGTCAGGAAGTGCTCGCTGAAGTTCTGGTCGAACCAGCTGGCTCGCGGGACCGTCCAACGGGCGCCGGACACCTGCACGGCGTGCTCACCGGCTCGCGCGCCCTGCTCGCCGCGTCCTGACAGGAGCACGACGTGCTCGACGCCGTTGGCGACGGCCAGGCCGTCGGCGACCCGACGGCCGGTCTTCCCGGTGCCGGCGGTGATGAGGACGGGCCGGCGGGTGTCGCCGGCGGCGGGGCCGATGTCGATCGTGTCGGTGCTCATGACGACCAGTGGACCACGAGCCGATGAGACGGTCCATCGCTCAGGAGCTTGATTCCATGTGTCATCGTCTCGCCTGCCGGTACGGTGTCGTCGATGGACGCGATGGCCGGCCTCCTCGACGGGCCCCGGGCGCGCGGCG
The DNA here is from genome assembly GCA_040507575.1 of Ilumatobacteraceae bacterium. GTDB lineage: Bacteria > Actinomycetota > Acidimicrobiia > Acidimicrobiales > Ilumatobacteraceae > JALZMG01. The sequence continues at coordinate 1,049 of JBEVOM010000113.1, read as the reverse complement.
CGTTCGTGTTGCGGGTCGTGATGATCCCCCCGTGGTCGGTGCGGATCCGGGACGAGGCGCCGCTGTCGCTCATCGCCATGGTCTCCGGCGACGCCTGGATCGTGCCCGACACAGGTGAGCCGATCGAGCTCCATGCCGGTGACACCGCCCTGGTGCGGGGCCCCGACCCCTACACGTTCGCCGATCATCCGGCCACCGCGCCGATGGCCGTGATCCACCCGGGACAGCGCTGCGAGACGCCCGACGGCACGGCCCTCGACGAGACGATGAGCCTCGGCGTGCGGACGTGGGGGAACGGGCCGTCGGGTGCAGCGACGATGGTCGTCGGCACCTATGAGCGGCGCGCCGAGCTCAGCCAGCGGATGCTCAACGCGCTGCCGACGATCGTCGTGCTGCGGGCCGGGGAGTGGGACTCGCCACTCGTCGCGCTCCTCGCCGACGAGGTGGTGCGGGACGAGCCGGGGCAGGAGCTGGTGCTCGACCGTCTGCTCGACCTCCTCGTCGTCGCTGCCGTGCGGACGTGGTTCGCCCGCCCAGAGGCCGCGGTGCCGGCGTGGTACCGCGCGCACGGCGACCCCGTCGTCGGGCGGGCCGTGCGGATGCTGCACCACAACCCGGACCATCCGTGGACCGTCGGCCGCCTGGCGTCGGAGGTCGGCCTGTCGCGCGCCGCGCTCGCCCGGCGCTTCACCGAGCTCGTGGGCGAGCCCCCGATGACGTTCCTCACGAGCTGGCGCCTCGCGCTCGCCGCCGACCTGTTGCGCGAGCCGGGCTCCACCGTCGCCAGCGTCGCCCGCCAGGTCGGCTACGGCAGCCCGTTCGCGCTGAGCACGGCGTTCAAGCGGGTCCACGGGGTCAGCCCCCAGCAGCACCGTCGCGCCGCGCTCGCCGCGCTCGCCGCGCTCGCCGCGCTCGCCGGGTAGACGGCCGGCCGCGCTCCCTCAGCCGGGGTTCTGGGCGCGCGCGGGCCCGCCGCCGCGACCCAGGGCGCCCCCAACCGGCGGGGGGGCCCCGGGCGCCCCCAACCGACGAGGAAGAGCGACACGACG
>JBEVOM010000090.1:0-31876 GCA_040507575.1 Ilumatobacteraceae bacterium | reverse complement strand
CATCGACGACGCCGTCTTCGCGATCGACGAGCTGCTCGAGTGGTTCGCTCGCGACGAGCGGGACGGCGTCGTCGATGCCGGCCCCTCCGACGACGCCGACGACTGACCTGCCGGCGATCCCGTCATGGCCGCGGCGCCGGCCAGCCCGGGCGGGCGGCGACCGGCGGCCGCATGATCCCACCTCCACCGGGGTACGGGCGCACCGTGTGCTTCTCGCCGCAGGCCGATCTCGTCGGTGGTGCGGTCGTCACGTTGCTCGGGGTCGACGCGCTGCGCCACGTCGGTGAGCGGCGCGAGCTCCCGATCGCCTTCCTCCCCCTGATGCTCGGCGTCCACCAGCTCGTCGAGACGTTCGTGTGGTGGGGGCTCGACGGTCACGTCAGCCAGGGGATCGGTCGGGCGGCGACGTGGATCTACCTGCTGATCGCGTTCGTCGTGCTGCCGCTGTACGTCCCTGCGGCCCTCTGGGCGATCGAGCCGACGACGGCGCGCCGCCGGCTGATGCTCCCGTTCCTGGCGATCGGCACCGCCGTCTCGGTGACGTTGCTGGTGGCGATGATCCGCGGACCGGTCTCGGCCAGCCTGGAGTCCCACCACGTGGCCTATTCGATCGGATTGGCCTACGGCGGGCTCATCGTCGCCGGCTACGTCATCGCGACGTGTGGGTCGCTGCTCGTGTCCGGCTACCGCCACATCGTGCTGTTCGGGCTCGTGAACCTTCCGGTGATCGCCCTCCTGGCCCTGTCGGCCCGCAGCGGCTTCGCGTCGCTGTGGTGCGCCTGGGCCGCGGTGACGAGCACCATGATCGTGCTCCATCTCCGCGACCGCGGCGACCGCGACTCGCCTGCAGCAGCGATCATGGCCCCGTCCGTCGGGTGACCTGCCGGCCTGAGGGAGCCATGGCGGCGACGCCCAGGCCCGGCCGGACCGGTGGTCACATCAGGGTGAGCCGCTCACGGTCTCGTCGGCGAGGTACCGGGTGACGTCTTCGAGGCGGTCGTGCAATGCGAACACCCGCCGCTGGCGGTCGGCGGAGTTGCCGACCTCGAGCACGCGCTCGACCGTGCCCAGTACCGCGTCGCGCTCGCGCTCGGTCCCGATGTCCTGCCCGACCAGCGCCACGAGCCGCCGGACGAGGTCCGGCCCGGCGATCGAGCGGCGCGACAGCGGATCCAGCAGCTCGCCCGTCAGTCCGAACCGGCTCGCCCGCCACGTCGACAGCGCCAGCCACTCCGGTCGCACGTCGATCGCCGGCGCACCGTCACGTACGAGCGACGTCGTCCATCGGGCCAGCCCGCGACTGAGCCCGGCCAACATGACTGCTTCGGCCGTCGTCGTGGCCGCGTCGGCGATGCGGAACTCCAACGTCGGAGCGTGCTGGCTCGGTCGCAGCCACCAGTACAGCATCGCCTTGTCGGCGATCGCCCCGCTGGTCACCAGTTCGGTGGTGACCTCCTGGTACTCCGGCCACGACCCGAACGCCGCGGGCATGCCGGCCGTCGGCCAGCGCGACCACAGCTGGGCCCGGTAGCTGGCGTAGCCGGTGTCGCCTCCGGCGAAGAACGGTGAGCTCGCCGACAGCGCCAGCAGCACGGGGAGCCACGGTCGGATCCGGTTCATGACCTCGATCGACTCGTCTCGGTCCCGGAAGCCGACGTGGGTCTGCGAGCCGCAGATCAGCTGCTCGCGAGCGACCTGTTGGTAGTCGTCCAGCATCCGCTCGAAGCGCGGTCCCGCGGTGACCATCTGACGGCCGATGTCCAACGTCGGGACCGATCCGGCGGACACGAGGCGCAACCCGTGAGCCGACGCCAGGCCGGCGAGGTGCGCCCGTCGCTCGCCGAGCTGGTCGCCGAGCTGCCTGGCGTCCTCGAACACCGTGGATGCGTTCTCGACCAGTGCCTGGTGGAACTCGGCCTCGAACGCACCGTCGCTGGCATCGATGACCGCCGAGGCACGGGGGACCACGGCCCACGATGACGCGTCGACGACGAAGAACTCCTCCTCGACGCCGAGCGTGAAATCAGCAGTGTCCGCGACCACGGACCCATCCTGGGAGCGTCGGTGTGTCCGCTCCGTGAACTTCCCGCGTCCGTGCCGGCATCGGCTCGGGACGTCAGATCCGTTCGAGACCGGCGCGGTCGAAGAGGGGAGTGACGCCGAACGTCGCGGCGTCGGCGGCGAGCTCGCTGTCCGCAGGACGATCGAGGCTCCCCTCGGCGGCGGCGACGATCCGCGGCAGCAGGCGGGCGTCGCTCGTCGTGTTCAGGAACAGGCGGGGATCGCCGAGCACGTAGCGCACGGCACGGGCGATGGCGGCGGGCTCGGTCAGCGGCTCGTACCAGCTGAACCGGGGTCCGGCCGCGTGCTCGCCCCAACGACCTCTGGCGATCGCCTTGATCGTCTGGATGGCCACGCCGTTGGTCGTGGCCAGCTCGACGAGCTCGTCGACGTCGGCGCGGTACGCGGGATCGTCCAGCAGCACGTGGTTGTAGGGGAACAGGACCGAGTCGAACGGGAACCGCAGCAGCGACCGCACGTGCATGCCGGCGATCCGCAGGCCGTGGCCGGTGACGCCGATGTGGCGCACCAGCCCCTCGTCGCGGGCGCGGGCCAGCGCGTCGACGGCTCCGCCGGGGCCGTGGGCGACCTCCCACTCCTCGGGCTCGACGAGGTTGTGCAGCTGGACGAGGTCGACGTGCCCGACGTCCATCCGTTCGAGCGAGCGTTCCAGCTCGGCTCGGGCGGCGGGACCCGTCCGCTCGCCGGTCTTCGTGGCGAGGAACACGTCGTCGCGGTGCGTGGCCAACCACGGCCGCAGGCGATCCTCGGACGCGCCGTACGACGCCGCAGTGTCGATGTGGTTGATGCCCCACCCGGAGATGGCGGCCAGCGTCGCGTCGGCCCGCTCCTGGCTCATCCCCCCGAGCGCGGCGGCGCCGAAGATGACGCGGGTCGATTCGTGCCCGGTGCGGCCGAACGGAGCGGTGGGGATCATCGGCCGCTCGACGCCTGGTGCCGGCCGGTGCGGCCGGCACACACGATGATGTTCATGCCGTCGAACGTACCCGGACGGCGACCGGCGAATCGACGACGGGGTAGTGGCAGGCGACGGAGCACTGGCGCTCCGCTGCGACGCGTTCGGTCGGCGGAGCAGCACGGATTGACGTTTTGTACAGTTCCCCGCGGTGGGCGTGCTCGTACCTGACACCCTCGACGACGCGATCGTCGCGCTCGGCGCGCAGCCTGACGCGCTCGTCCTGGCCGGAGGCACCGATCTCATGGTGGAGATCAACGAGGCCCACCGCCGGCTGACCGGCACCGAGACGGTCGTCGTGGTCGGTCGCCTTCCCGAGCTGCGGACCTGGGTCCACGACCCCGGCGCGGCGACCGTCCGCCTGGGCGCCGGCATCACCTACGCCGAGGTCGAGACCGGTCCGCTCGCCGCGCTCCTCCCGGCGCTGGCCCAGGCGGCCCGGACCGTCGGATCGCCCCAGATCCGCAACGTCGCCACGATCGGCGGGAACCTGGCCACGTGCTCACCGGCCGGCGATGGGCTCCCGGTCCTGGCCGCGCTCGACGCCGAGGTCGAGCTCGTCGGTCCCGACGGCCGGCGGACGCTGCCGGTCGGCGACTTCATGACCGGCGTCAAGCGCACGGCCCGGCGGCCCGGCGAACTGATCACCGCGGTCACGCTGCCCGTACTCGACGGCTGGCAGGGCTACGCGAAGGTCGGCGTGCGCAACGCGATGGTGATCGCCATCGCCGGTGCCTGCCTGGCCGTCGACGGACCGACCCGGTCGGTGCGCATCGCGCTCGGGTCGGTGGCTCCGACGATCGTCCGGGCGCCTGCCGCGGAAGCGTTCGCTGCCGCCGAGGTGGACTGGGACGGCGCCGCCGTCAGCGGCGACGTGAGCCGACGCTTCGGCGAGCTCGCCGGTCAGGCAGCCCGACCGATCGACGACCACCGGGCCAGCGCGGCCTACCGACGGCGCGCTGTCGAGGTGCTCGCCGCCCGTCTGCTCCATCGGGCCTTCCCCGCGGAAGCGCGCGGATCGACGGTCGGCGGATGAGTGAGCACTATCGCCTGCACGTCAACGGTTCGTCCCACGACGTCGCCGACGGGTGGATCGGCGAGTCCCTGCTCTACGTGCTGCGGGAGCGTCTCGGCCTGCTCGGCGCCAAGGGCGCCTGCGAGCAAGGTGAGTGCGGTTCGTGCAGCGTCCTCGTCGACGGCGACCTCGTGTGCTCGTGCCTGGTGCTCGCGGCCAGCGCCGTGGACCGACCGATCCTCACGATCGAAGGGCTGGCCGAGCCCGGTGCCCCGACCGACGTGCAGCGGGCGTTCGTCGATGCCGGCGGCGTGCAGTGCGGCTTCTGCACGCCGGGCCTCGTGATGGCGGCACACGCGCTGCTCGACCGCAACCCCGAGCCGACGGTGACGGAGATCCGCGAGCAGCTGTCGGGCAACATCTGCCGCTGCACCGGCTACGGGCGCCTGATCGCGGCCGTCCAGGAGGTCGCCGTCGCTCGCGGCGCGCCGCGGGCATGACACCGTCGACCGCGACGAGCTCGACCGACACGACGGTGCGCGCCCGGCCGGGCGGCGGCCGGATCGGCGACTCGCCGGTCCGGCCCGACGGCATCGTCAAGGCGCAGGGCGGCTTCGCGTTCTCCTCCGACCTGCCGATCGCCGGCGCGGCGTGGGGGGCGACGCTGCGCTCACCGCATCCCTACGCCCGCATCGTGTCGATCGACACGTCCGCGGCATGGGCGATCGCCGGGGTCGCCACGATCATCACCGCCGCGGACGTTCCGGGCCGCGCCACGTACGGCCTCATCGCCGCCGATCAGCCCGTCTTCGCCTCCGACGTCGTGCGCTACGTCGGCGAGCCGATCGCCGCCGTCGCCGCCGACCACCCCGAGACGTGCCGCCGCGCGCTCGCCGCCATCGATGTCACGTACGAGGTGCTCGACCCGCTGATCGACCCGGAGACGGCGATCGACGGGTCGCACCCGCCGATCCACCCCGACGGCAACGTGCTGCGGGCGCAACGCATCGTGCGCGGCGACGTCGACGCGACCGGCGACGTGGTCGTCGAGGCGACCTACGAGATCGGCATGCAGGACCAGGCGTTCCTCGGACTGGAGGCGGCCGTCGCCGTGCCCGACGACGACGGCCGGGGCGTCGAGCTGCACGTCGCCACGCAGTGGCTGCACGAGGACCGCAAGCAGATCGCCGCCTGCCTCGCCCTGCCGGAGGAGTCGATCCGCATCGTGCTCGGCGGCGTCGGGGGCGCGTTCGGCGCCCGCGAGGACATCAGCCTGCAGGTGCACACCTGCCTGCTCGCGCTGCGCCTGGGCCGGCCGGTCCGGATGGCCTACAGCCGCGCCGAGAGCTTCCTCGGCCACGTTCACCGCCACCCGGCCACGATCTGGATGCGCCACCACGCGACGAGCGAGGGCGTGATCGTCAAGATCGAGGCCCGCTTCGTGCTGGACGGCGGTGCGTATGCGTCGACGTCGTCGGCCGTGCTGCTGAACGCGATCACCCACACCCAGGGCCCCTACCGGTGCGCCAACGCGATCGTCGACGGCTGGGCGGTGCGCAGCAACCACCTGCCGTGCGGTGCGATGCGCGGCTTCGGGGTGGTGCAGGCGTGCTTCGCGCACGAGGGCCAGATGGACCGGCTCGCCGAGGCGTGTGGGCTCGACCCGGTCGAGATCCGCCTGCGCAACGCGATGTCGACCGGCGACGTGCTGATCACCGGTCAGGTGATGGAGAGCGTGGCGCCCGTCGCCCGCTGCATCACCGAGACCGCCGCGCTGCCGATGCCGACCACGCCGATCGGCGAGGCGCCGGGCGGACCGGGCGTCATCGATCCGCTGCTGCTCCCCGGCGGCGCCGGGCTGACAGCGGACGTCGGCCATGTCGTCCGGGGCGTCGGATGGGGTGTGGCGATGAAGAACCTCATGTACTCCGAGGGCTTCGACGACTACTCGACGGCGCGCTGCCAGCTCGCCGACGGCATCGCCACGATCAAGTTCGCGACGTCGGAGGTCGGCCAGGGCTTCGTCACGATCGCCCAGCAGATCGCCCGGACCGTGCTCGGCGTCGACGTCGTCGTCCAGGAGCCGATCGACACCCAGATCGGCTCGGCCGGCTCGACGTCGGCGTCGCGCCAGACCTGGATGAGCGGGGGCGCCGTCGACGCCGCCTGCCGGGCGGTGCGCGAGCGGCTGTTCGAGCACGTCGGGGCGCGGCACCAGATCGATCCGCTGCGCCTCGTGATCGACGGCACCGACGTCGTCGACCCGCTCGGCGACCTGCGGGTGCCGGTCGCCGAGGCCACGGCGGGGCAGCACTTCGACGAGACCCTCGAGTACCACCACCGACCGACGGAGGAGCTCGACGAGAACGGGCAGGGCAACTGCCACACGGCGTTCGCGTTCGTCGCCCATCGCGCCGTGGTCGACGTCGACCCCGAGCTCGGCCTCGTCAAGGTCGTCCAGGTCGCCACCGCCCAGGACGTCGGGCGGGCGCTCAACCCGCTGTCCGTGCGCGGTCAGATCGAGGGCGGGATCTCCCAGGGCCTCGGGCTGGCCGTGATGGAGGAGATCATCCAGATCGACGGACGGATCCGCAACGCCAGCTTCACCGACTACCTGCTGCCGACGTTCCTCGACATGCCCGATGTCGAGCTGACCCTGATCGAGGAGCCCGACCCGCAGGCGCCGCTCGGGGCCAAGGGCGTGGGCGAGCCACCGTGCATCTCGGTCACGCCGGCGATCGCCGCGGCGATCCGTGACGCGCTGCGCACGTTCGATGCCGGCGACGGTGGGCGGCGGCGTGACATCACCCGGGTGCCGGTGCGGCCGAGCGACATCGCCTTGGCCTGACTTCAGGGACGTCGGCGAAATCCCGATCGCCCGTCCGGACGTACCTCTCCCTGCGGGCACCACCATCCAGGGAGGGAAGCGTGAAGCATCGGAACATCAAGGTCGCGGCCGTGGTCGCGGTGGCCGGCATCGTGGGTGCGGGCGCCGTGGCGTTCGCCGACGGGGGCCGGACCGACGTGCGCGAACAGCTGAGCGGCTACGACGAGGTGCCGGCGTTGTCGACGACCGGCGGCGGGCAGTTCCGTGCCGCGCTGAACGAGCGGTCCGAGCAGATCAAGTGGGAGCTGTCGTTCGGCAACCTCGAGACCGACGTCACGCAGGCCCACATCCACTTCGAGAACGCCACGAACAACGGCCCGATCGTCGTGTTCCTGTGCTCGAACCTCGGCAACGGCCCGGCCGGTACGCAGGCCTGCCCGGCGCAGGGCGGCACGATCAGCGGGACCATCGGTCCGGAGAACGTCGGCGCCGGCGCCGCCGCCCAAGGGATCGCCGCCGGCGAGTTCGCCGAGGTCGTGACCGCGATCCGGTCCGGCGCGATGTACGTCAACGTGCACAGCGTCGGGCGCCCCGGCGGCGAGATCCGCGCCCAGCTCCACGAGCACTGACCCGCGCCCGCGGCTGTCCGGTGTCCGATTTCGTCAACTGTTGACCTGAGCGGACAGTTTTCGTCCACCTGGGTCAACAGTTGGCGGAAACGGACGGAAGCGGACGGGACCGGCGGGCGGCCATGATGCACCGGTGGGCAGGGAGGGACGCCGCAGCGACCGCGGCATGGACCGCATGGTCAACTTCAGCGACGCCGTCGTGGCGATCGCGATCTCCTTGCTGATCCTGCCCGTGGTCGACTCGGTGTCGGACGTCACAGCCGGCGACTCGGCGTTCGACGTGTTCCGGGACAACGGTGATCGGCTGCTGGCGTTCGTCCTCAGCTTCGTCGTGATCGCCAGGTTCTGGATGGCCCACCACGCGATCCTGGAGGCGGTCACGTCGTACTCGCACGCCCTCGTCGTGGCGAACATGGCGTGGTTGCTGTCGATCGTGTTCATGCCGCTCCCGACCGAGGTGCTCGGTGTGCGGGGGAGCTCGGAGACGTTCGTCCGCGTCGTCTACATCGCGTCCATGTTGGCGTCGAGCCTCTCGTTGCTGCTGATCCAGGTCGTCATCGCCCGGACACCGGCGATCTGGCCCGACGACGTTCGCCCCGTACGTCCGTTGCGCGCCGTGGTGGTCATGCCGGCTCTCGTCGCGGCGTCACTGGTGGTCGCCGTCGCCGTGCCGTTCATCGGGATGTGGGCGCTGCTGCTCCTGGCGCTCACCGGACCGATCACCGAGCGCCTGGCGCCCGGGGCCGCCGAGGAATGATCAGACCGTCCACCGGGCGAAGACGGTGGCCTGATCGGTGGACAGCTGCTCGACCGGCAGCGGTGGTCGGCGGTCGCGGCCGTCCCAGTCGGTGTACCCGCTGATGACGCGCATCCGCCCGACGTCAGGCGTGTCGATGACATGGGAGTACTGCTGCTCGGCGAGGAACGGGTCGTCGAGCTCCATCCGGTTCACCGCCGCGCACGCCGGGACCCCGGCGGCGGCGAGGGCGCCGACCCAATGGTCAGCGGGTCGACGGGCGACGACCTCGCCGATGGCGGCCGCCCGCACGTCGTCGTCGGCGTCGGCGACGTCGGACCGATCGACGACCTCGAGGAGCGCGGCCTCGTGCTCGGCGGTCGTCGCCGAGACGGCGATCCAGCGGTCGGCGGCCTGGTAGAGGTGCTGGCCGGCGCTCGGCCCGGGGAAGTCGCGACCACCCGTGGGGCGGGGCGGACGCCCCGCGTACGTCGTCATCTCGCCGGACTGCAGCAGCGTCGACGCCGCTGCGAGCGACGTGAACACGCGCTGGCCCAGTCCCTCGCGCCGCCGGACCAACAGCGCGGCGAGCGTGCCGATCGCACCGGCGCATCCACCGGCGATGTCGTGGATCGGGGCCCCTGTCGCCACCGGGCGATCGTCGCCGCCCTGGATGGCGACGAGCCCGCTGAGGCACTGCATCACGGGGTCGAAGCCCGGCCGCTCGGCGAACGGGCCGCTGGCGCCGAACGCCGTGAGCGAGCAGCGCACGAGCGTCTTGTTCACGGCCTCGAAGCGGTCGGGGCGGAGATCGAGGCGCTCCAGGCTCGAGGCCAGCAGGTTGTCGACGACGACGTCGGCGACGCTCACCAGCTCGAGGAACGCGTCGCGTTCGGCGTCGCGGCGCAGATCGAGCACGAGGCGGGGCTTGTGCTCGTTGACGAGACCGTACGGGGCGGTGAACACCGAGTACGGATCCCCGGACGGGGCCTCGACCTTCACGACGTCGGCGCCGTGCGCGGCCAGCAGCGTGCTGATGAACGGCCCGGCGAGGAACGTCGAGGCGTCCACCACCCGGATGCCGGCGAGCGGGCGGTCGTCGTCGCCCGGGGGCGGTCCGCTCGGCGCCGGGACCGGCTCGACGTCGCGCCACAGCGTGGACGGGTCGGCGACGGTCCCCGGCGAGGGCAGCTCGCCGACGACGGCCGGGGTGGCGGCGAGCGTGGCCGGCGGACCCGGCATCGTCACTGCGCCGACGTCCGGGCTCGAGCGGGTGACCGGGGGGCAGGCGTTGGCGATCACATCACCCTTGAGCCAGGTGGCCGGGTCGCCGACCGGCGCCGCCGGTACCTCGGCTGCGGCGAACAGGTCCAGCCACTCGTCGCGGGACCGGGTGGCGAACGTCGCGTCGAGCTCGGCGCCGATGATCCGTGCCGCGTCGGGCCGCATGACGTTGAGGAACTCACCGGCGATCACCGGGTGGGCGAGGACGTCGAGCCGGTCGAGGACCTCGAGCGCCTTGATGAACAGCACCGGCGACAGCGACGCCATGAACAGCCACTGGTCGTCCCCAGCCTGCCAGAGCCGGAAGTGAGGAGCGCTGGGCAGCAGCTTGCTGGCACCGATCAACGGCGGTCCGTCGATCGAGATGCCGCCGAGCGTGCAGACGGCGGCGGCCTCGGCGTGGAGCCCGGTGACGATGGCCGCACGGCCCCAGCCGTCGCGCTCCCGTCCGTACAGGCCGGCGAGCGCAGCGACGGCCGCCAGCTCGCCCTGCAGGATGTGGCGCGTCGGCACGACCGAGACGACGGGGCGGTCCTCGACGGCCTGGTGGTGAGCGGAGAAGCCGGCCAACGCGTCGAGCAGCAGGTGATCGGCGGGCAGTTCGCTCCACCGTCCGGACGCCGCGACCGGGGGCATCCAGACCTGGACGAGGCCGGGCGCGGCGACGACGGAGTGGGCGCTCGGCGAGTCATCGGTGATGAGGACGTCGGCGCGGGCGACGAGGCGGTCGACGTCGCTGTCCGACGGCGCGGCGGCGATCGTCTTGCCGCGGTTCCAGCACAGCCAGCCGGCAAGCCCGGTCCTGGCGGCGTCGGCCGGGCCGTCGTCGACGAGGCGTACGACGTCGGCACCGAGGTCGCACAGAAGCATGCCGGCGACCTGGCCGGCCCTCGATGTCGTGCGTTCGAGCACGCGGATGGCGCGCAGCGGTGCGCTGTCTCGGCGATTCGTCACGTCTCCTCCGGATGCCTCGGCCGCCCGCAGCAGGATCGCAGGCCCGACTCCCCCATCCGGCATCGGGCCGGCGGATGCCGGGCCAGTGGTGCGCCCCGGCGGGTGGGGCTAGCTTCGCAACATGGACCGGGAGATCATGTCGTGGGACGATTTTGGTGTCGCCTCACGGGACATCGCCCAGATGGTCGCCGACGACTACGAGCCGGACATGATCCTGTCGATCGCCCGAGGCGGGCTGCTGATCGGCGGGGCCCTCGGCTACGCGCTCTCGGTCAAGAACGTCTACACGATGAACGTCGAGTTCTACACGGGTGTCGACGAGCGACTCGAGGTACCCCGGATCCTTCCCCCGGCCCCCGACTTCGTCGACCTCCAGCAGGCGCGGATCCTGATCGCCGACGACGTGGCCGACACCGGCCACACGCTGCGCAGCGTCCAGCAGTTCTGCGCCGGCAAGGTGGCCGAGGTGCGCACCGCGGTGCTCTACCAGAAGTCGCACTCCGTCGTGCAGTGCGACTACGTCTGGAAGCGCACCGACCTGTGGATCAACTTCCCGTGGAGCGACCAGCCACCCGTCGCCAAGCGGGAGTGGGCCGTTCGCGACGCCTGAGAAAGGCGTCAGAAGCTGCCGCCGGCCAGCTGCAACCGCTGGCGCAGCGCCTCGGGCGGGACGATCCCGAGCAGGTGACCGTCGCGCCACACGGTGACGATGGGACGCATCGGGTTCAGCTTGGGGAGCACCGACGCGAGGTCGTCGTCCGGATCCGCCTTGGCCAGCCGGCCGAACGGCGCCATCAGCGAGGTCAGCATCACCCACGGGCGCTGCTCGGCCGGGACGGCCCACAGTTGGTCCTCGAGCACCAGCCCGTCGAGGGCGCCGTCGTCGCCGCGGACGGCGACGGCACGCGCCCCGCCGAGGCGCGATCGTTGCCAGATCATCGAATCGGCGTCCATGTCGTGATCGGTCTCGGCGATGCCGAACCACGTCAGTTGGCCGACCGTGACCCCGTCGAGCCGCTCGCTGACGTCTGCGAAGCTGATCTCGGCTCGGGCGCTCACGATGATGAACACCCCGGTGATGGCCCACCAGATCTCCGACCGACCTGATGCCATGAGCCCGACGCCCAGGGCCACGAGGGCCCATCCGAGGACGCGCCCGGCGTGTCCGGCCTCGCGCATCGCCTGGTAGCGGTTGCCGGTCATGGCCCAGCGCACGGCCCGGACGATGCGGCCGCCGTCGAGCGGTGCGCCGGGCAGCAGGTTGAACGCGCCGAGCAGCAGGTTGACGATGCCGAGCAGCGCGAGCGTCGTGACGATGTCGCCCGGGCCGGTGGTGCGGTGGAGGCCGATCGCCGCGCCGAACGTGATCCCGCCGAGCGCGAGGCTGGCCAGCGGGCCGGCGGCGGCGATCCACCCCTCGGCCTTCGGGCTGCGCGGATCCTGATCCAGGCGGGCGACGCCGCCGAGTGCCCACAGCTCGATCGACGTCGTGCCGACGCCGAACCGACGGGCGACGAGGGCGTGGGCCAGCTCGTGCACGAGGATCGACGCGAAGAACAGCACGACGCCGATGACGGCGATGACGACGCCGAGGTCAGCGGCCAGTGGGAACGCCAGGATGACGGCGACGATGACCGCGCTCCAGTGCACCTTCAGCGCCGCGCCGGCGAGCCGGCCGAGAGGGATCGATCCGGTGGTCATCGTGGACCGACCACGATACCGGACCGCAGGTGTGGCGACCGGCCGGTCGGGCCGCTCGTCCGGCGCCCGGCCCGTCAGTCCACGTGCGCCAGGACGACCGTGGCGCAGTTGCGTCCACTGGCGCCCCAGATTCCGGCGCCCGGGAACGTGGCGGCACCCGTGAGGTACAGGCCCGGCACCGCCGTCTCGTAGCGGGTCAGCTCCGGGTCCTTCGAGCGCACCGCGGCCAGTGGCCCCCCGCCGAAGCTGGCGGCGTGGCCGGACGGCAGTCGGAACTCGGTCTCGTAGACATCCGGCGTCATCGCCCGCCAGTCGACGATCGACTCGAGGAACCCGGGCTCGCACCGCTCGGCGAACAGCTCGAGCCAGCGGCGCGGCTCGGGGGAACCGCGCCAACCACCGCTCCGACGGTACGGCGTCAGGAGCACCTCGAGGCTGAAGACGTGGCGGCCCGGCGCGGCCATCGTCGGGTCGGCCAGCGACGGCACGTTGACGAGCATCGCCGGCCGTTCGAGGATCCCGCCCGTCCGCAGCATCCCCGCCGCCCGGTCCATCTCCTCGAGCGTCGGTGCGATCGTCAACGTCGAGGAGATCTCGGGGCCTCCGTCGAGCAGGCGGGGTGGCGCATCCAGCACGGCGTCGACCTTCGACTCGTAGCCCTCGCCGGCGCGCCGGCCCCGCCAGCGGGCGATCATGCCGGCGGCGGCGGGCGGCGGCTGGCGCAGCCACTGGACGAACGTGCGATGCGGATCGCACGCCGACACGACGATCGGCGCCGAGATCTCGGTCCCGTCGGCGAGCGTCACGCCGACGGCCCGCTCTCCGTCGCAGCGCACCGCGGCCACCTCGGCGTCCGTGCGCACCTCGCCGCCCGCGTGACGGACGGCCGCGGCGATCGCTTCGGTCAGCGCCCCACTGCCGCCGACCGGTCGACCGAGGTGTCCGACGTGGCGCATCGCGTACGGCAAGGCGCCGAGGCCGGTCCCGGGCGTCTCCGGGCTGACACCCCACACCATCGGGCCCGACACCATGCACGGGCCGCGCAGCGCGTCATGGGTGAAGAACGATCGCATGAGGTCCGCCGCGCTGCGTCGACTCCAGCGCAGCACGGTCGGGACCCCGGCCATCCGCCGGCGCAGCGCATGGCGGGTCAGCCCGGACGCCGTCGGCGGGTCGACCGACGCGGCGAGGATCAACTCGGCGGCCGGGCGGGCCGCCTTCAGGTAGCGCCGGTACCCGTCGACCTCCGAGGGATGGGTCGACGCCAGCTCGTCGACGGTCCGTTCGACGTCGTGCCAGTGCCGCCACGACGCGCCGCCCGACCATGCCACCGACGTGGCAGCCGGCTCCATCTCGATGTAGCGAAGCCCTCGTTCGTGCAGCGCGAGGTCGTCGATGACGGGCGTCGTCCGGAACGTGAGGTGGTCGCAGTTGCAGACGTTGACCGTCGACCCGGCGAACGGCTCGCTCGCCGCCGTGCCGCCCACCATCGAACGGGCCTCCAGGACGATGGTCCGCAGACCCGCTTTCGCCAGGTAGGCCGCCGTGATCAGCCCGTTGTGGCCGCCGCCGATGACGATCGCGTCGTGCTCGGCCCCGGCGAGCGGCGTGACGCCGGCGCGCCGGGTTCGTACCACGGCGGCCATTGTGGTCGGCCGGTAGCGTGCGCGCGTGTCCACCGATCGCCAGCTGATCAACCTGCGGGCGCCCGACATCGCCCTGCGCCTGTCGGAGCGCAGCATCATCGTCCAGCCCCTCGGGGCCGTCGAGCAGCACGGCCCGCACCTCCCGTTCAACACCGACCTCGTGATCGCCGGTCGAGTCGCGACCGCGGCCGTCGATCGGGTCGGCGACGCCGTCGACGCATGGCTGCTGCCACCGCTGGCGTACACGAAGTCCGACGAGCACGCCTGGTCACCGGGCACGATCTGGCTGTCGGCGTCCACGCTGCTCGCCGTCCTCGACGACCTCGGCCGGTGCATCGCGATGACCCCGGCCCGCCGACTCGTGTTCCTCAACGGTCACGGCGGCAACAGCGCGCTCGTCAACGTCGCCAACCGCGAGCTGCGTCGGCGCCACGGCCTGATGACGTTCCTCACCCATCCCGGCGTGCCGCCCGACCAGGGTGGGGCGTCACCGGCGTCCGAGCTCGGGATGGGCATCCACGGCGGGACCGAGGAGACGTCGATGATGCTGCACCTGGCGCCCGACCTGGTCGACATGTCGGCGGCCGAGCGCCATGTGCCCGAGCACCTCGCCGGCAACCGCTACGTCCGCTTCGGCGGACCGGTCTCGTTCGGATGGTTGTCGAACGACTTCGGCCCGTACGGCGCGATCGGCGATCCGACGGCAGCGACCGCCGAGCGCGGGGCCGAGCGCTTCGAGGGCGCCGTCGACGCGTTCTGCGGGGCGCTGGCTGAGATCGCCGCCTTCGAGCACCGCCCGCCCGCCTGAGCGAAGCGATGATCGGGTGAGCTCACGGCACGAGACGCTGCGGGTGGACGGCGATCGCTTGTGGTCGAGGCTGGTGGAGCTGGGCCGGATCGGGGCCGTCCATGGCCCGGCCGGCGAGGAGGGCTGCGCCCGGTTGGCGCTCACCGACGCCGACCGGGACGGCCGGGACCTCGTGGTCGGCTGGATGCACGATCTCGGCCTCGACGTCGCCGTCGACCGCATCGGCAACGTCGTCGCCACGCGACCCGGTACCGACCCGGCCGCGGCACCGGTGATGACCGGATCGCACATCGACACCGTTGCCACGGGCGGCCGCTTCGACGGCAACCTCGGCGTGCTGGCCGGGCTGGAGGTGGTCGAGGTGCTGGAGCAGCACGGCGTGGCGACCGTCCACCCGATCGCCGTCGCGTTCTTCACCGATGAGGAGGGAGCGCGGTTCGCTCCCGACATGTTGGGGAGCCTGGTGTACGCCGGCGGGATGGCCCTGGAGGAGGCGCTCGACGCCCTGGCCGTCGACGACGGCGCCCGACTCGGCGACGAGCTCGACCGCATTGGCTATGCCGGGTCGCGGCCGTGCCCGACCGACCGCGCTCCACACGCCTACGTCGAGCTGCACATCGAGCAGGGCCCGATCCTCGAGGACGCCGGCGTCACGATCGGCGTGGTCGAGGGCGTCCAGGGCATCTCGTGGACCGAGCTGACGATCACCGGAAGCTCCGGGCATGCCGGCACGACGCCCATGCGCCTGCGCCACGACGCCGGCTACGTGGCCGCCGAGATCACCACGTTCGCCCGTCGGCTGACGGACACGATCGGTGGCGCCCAGGTCGCCACCGTCGGCCGGCTCGAGGTGCGTCCCGACCTGGTCAACGTGATCCCGGGAGGTTCGACCTTGACCGTCGACCTGCGCAACACCGACGACGTGGCCCTGCGTCGGGCCGAGGCCGCTCTCGCCTCCGAGGTCGAGCGGTTGGCCGCCACCGAGGGCGTGACCATCTCGACCAGGTCGCTGGCCCGCTTCCAACCGGTCGACTTCGATCCGGCGACGGTCGATCTCGTCGAAGCGACGGCGCAGCGGCTCGGCTGGTCGACGCAGCGCCTCCACAGCGGTGCCGGCCACGACGCCCAGATGCTGGCCCGCATCTGCCCGGCGGCGATGATCTTCACGCCCAGCGTGGGTGGGCTGTCGCACAACATCGGCGAGCACACCCACGCTGCCGACGTCGCCGCCGGCGCCGACGTGCTGCTGCAGACGCTCCTCGCGCTCGCCGTGCCGGCCTGACGGCGTGCCTGGTGGATGGGGCAGGTCGATCAGGCTCCGGCCGGGCCACCGGCCAGGACGCCGCCGACGTGATCGGCGATGAACTGCGACAGCACGGCGGCGCCGGCGCTGTTGATGTGCAGACCGTCGGCGTTCGTCCACTCCGGGTGCGGCGCGCTGAACGCCGCCCAGTCGGCGACCACGAGGAACCCGCCGGACTCCTGGGATCGCTGGGCGAGGATGCCGTTGCGGTCGTCGGCGCCGTGCACCGTCAGCCAGATGACCGTGGCGATGCCCTGGGCCCGCGCCTCGCCGAGGACGACGTCGACACCCTCCCCGAACCGGGCGACCGGGTCGTTGGCGCCGACCATCATCACGAGCACCGTGCCCAGCTGCCCGCGCAGGCGGTTCATGACGTCGACGACGTTCGCCGGGGCGTAGCCGTCCGGGCCGTGGCACGACGCCGTGATCGTGCGGCGGCAGGACTCGGCGTCGAACGTGTAGTTCCACTGGCGCAGCGGCGCGTCGGTACCGCTCCAACGGATCGACGCCAGCGTCGAATCACCGATCAGACCGATGCGTGGCGCCGACGGTCCGGCACCGTCGAACGTCATCGTGAGCGTGGTCGGGGGCGCGGGTGCGACACCGGTCAGGGGTGCGGGCGAGGCCGGGATCGGGGCGCACTGCGGCGCGCACTGACCGAGCACGACGACCGAGACGGCGGCCAGCGCGAAGTGCCGAACCGTCCGATCTCCCACGACATCCTCCCGATCACGTCGACCGCCGCCGGCACGGTAGTCCGCCCCGGGTCGGGCGGACGCCGTGCGGTATCGTCGGTGATCAGGGTGTGCGTCGACACCGAGGTGAGCGCGGCAGCGGGGGCGGGCTCCGGGCCGGCTCGATCGTGCGACGAGAAGTGGAGAACGCAATGAGCACGTCCACGGTCAGTGACGACCGGATCACGATCATCTCGACCGACGGGCACGCCACCGCCCCGATGGCGGACTACCGCCCGTACCTCGATGAGCGCTTCCGCGACGACTTCGACGCGTTCCTCGTCGAGTGGGACGAGCACGGCACGCACAGCTACGACCTGCCGGCGCTGCGGGTGCGGCTGAGTCCCGAGTCGGTGGAGGAGTGGCGGGTCAAGGTCCTCGATGCGGGGCGGGCCAAGGGCGGCACCGACGCGACCCATCGCGTCGCCATCATGGACCAGGAGGGGATCGCCGCCGAGGTCACGTTCCCGGACTTCGGCCTGCCGTTCGAGCTGTACTCGCCGCAGCTCGCGGCGATGCTCGGCCGTACGCTGCCGTCCGTCGAACAGGTGGACGCCGCGCATCGCGCCTACAACCGTTGGTTGGTCGACTTCCAGTCCGTCGCCCCGCACCGCTTCGCCAGCATGGCCATCGTCAGGTTCGGCGATGTCGCCGCCACGATCGGGGAGCTCGAGCGGATCGCCGACGCCGGCCTGAAGGGTCTCGTGCTCTCCAAGTTCTCGCCGCAGGAGCCGCTCTACTCGGCCCGGTTCGACCCGGTGTGGAGCGCCATCGAGGACCTCGACCTGATCGTCAACAGCCACATCGCGATCTCGTCGGTGTCCGATGTCCCGATCTCGATGCCGAACTCCCCGCATCCCGCCATCGCCGGGCGGCTGTTCGGGCACCGCTTGCAGTTCGAGTGCCGCGAGGTCCTCTCCCACCTCATCTGGGGCGGCGTGTTCGAGCGCCACCCCCGGCTCCGGGTGGTGTTGACCGAGCAGGGCAGTGGGTGGATCGTCAGGTACCTGGCCGACGCCGACTTCTCGTACAAGGGCAGCTACGCCCGCGACGACGTGCGGGACTACCTCAGGTCCACGCCGAGCGAGTACTTCGATCGGCACGTCCATCTCGGCTCGTCGTCGTTCTCCCGGGCCGAGGTCGAGGCCCGACACCTCATCGGGATCGACCGGATGATGATCGGGATGGACTACCCGCACCACGAGAGCACGCTTCAGGAGGGCACCCGCAACTACCTGCGGGCGACGTTCGGCGCCGTCGGCGTGCCGCTCGACGAGGCGCAGCGGATGCTGGGGGGCACGGCGGCGGACGTGTTCGGCTTCGACCTCGGCCGGTTGAGCGCCGAGGGCAGCATTCCGGCCGCCGATGTGCTCACACCGCCGGTCGCCGACCTCTACCCGCTGGGCGACGTGAAGAAGCCCTTGGTCTGACGGGTCCTCCGCCTGCACCGGCACCTGGGCGCGCAGGGTCCCGATATCGAGACCCTGCGCCCCCAGATCGCCGACGCCCCATGCACGCCCGCTGAACGCTCTACGGCGCGCCGGGCTGAAGCGACCCGGCGCTACGTCAGCCGCACCCCGGCGCGCCAGACCGAGCGCTGCGGCGCTCCGCCGGCAATGGCCTCGCGCAGGGACGACGCGGGCACGGCCACGAGATCGGCCGGCATCCCAGTTGCCACCGCGATCGGGGCCACCCCCACCGCCACGCTGGCACCGGTGGTGACCATCGCCCACGCGTCGTCAGGGGAGACGTGCGTCGTCCAGACCATCAGTCCCGCCGTCTCGAACGGGCAGGCCCGGCCGAGCGGGTTGAACGGGTCCTGCAGGTTGTCGGCGCCGGCGGCGACGGTCACGCCGGCCGCCCGCAGCGCCCGCAGCGCGGTCAGGCCACGCGGCATGGCCTGCTGGTGGTCGCGACCCTGGAGGTAGAGGTTCGTCGAGGGCAGGGCGATGACCGAGATGCCGGCGGCGGCGACCGCCTCGGCGACCTGCCGCTGGCGGTCTTCGGGCTGCATGCCGAGGCTCACGCAGTGGCTGGCCGTGACGGGCTGCGGGAACCCGCTCGCCGTCACCGCGGCGGCGAGGTCGCTCAGGCCGTCGACGGCGGGATCCAGGGTCTCGTCGGTGTGGAGATCGACCGGGAGCCCGTGGTCGGCGGCGATCGCGAGGTAGGTGTCGGTCGCCGTCCGCGTGCCGGCGACGTCGAGGTGCGGGCATCCGCCGACGACGTCGGCGCCCATCGCCAGCGCGTCGCGCAGGAGCGCCCGTTGGTCGGCGCCCACCGGCCCGCTGATCGGCCACCCGCAGAGCGCGACGATCTCCACGTCGATCACGTCGGCGACCCGCTCACGCACCGCGACCAACGCTTCGATGCTCGTCAGGCCGTGATCCATGGTGGTGTCGGCGTGGGTGCGCACCCGGCGGAAGCCGTTGCGGGCGAGGAGCCTGGCGGCCCGTTCGGCGCGCTCGGCCGTCTCCTCGACACCGAGCAGGGGACGCCCGGCGATCATCGCTTCGATCGCCCCGAGGAGATCGCCCGTGCGGTTCGGCAGGAGCTCGGACAGGAACGCCTTGTCGAGGTGGGCGTGCGGCTCGACGGCGGCGATCGTCAGCACGTGGTCGGCGACGTCGACGTCGGCATCGCCGGGCTCGGCGGGCAGCCCGGGAGGGCCGACGGCGGCGATCACGCCGGCGGCGATCCGCACGTCCACCCTGGTCCCGTCGACCAGCGCGGCGCCCCGCAGGACGCTCGGCGCGGCGGCGCCGCCCTGTGGACCCGTCGACGTGTCGCCCATCTGCCGAAACTAGCGGCGGGGTATTCTCGGGGCCCATGAACCGTCCGCCCCTCCGGCTCGGGGCCTTCTTCTTCGGCGGCGTCGAGATGGACGACGCGGGTGCCGGTCCGCCGGCGGCGATGGACCGGCGGTACACGAACGAGGAGGCCTGGCAGGCGACGACCGACTACGTGGCGTCGGCGATCGAGGCCGAGCGCCTCGGCTTCGACTCGTTCTGGACGACCGAGCACCACTTCCAGTACGAGGGCTACGAGGTCGTGCCCAACGGCATCCAGCTCTCGACGTGGATCGCCGCCCGGACCGAGCGGCTGCGCCTCGGCACGATGTTCAACGTCGTGCCGCAGTGGAACCCGCTGCGGCTGGCCGAGGACTTCTCGGTGCTGCACAACCTGTCGGGCGGGCGCGGCATCCTCGGCGTCGGCCGCGGCACCGTGCCACGCGAGGTGCTGCACCTCAACGACAAGGGGGTCTCGATCGGCTCGCACGACAACCCCGACCAGGCGGCCGACGACGAGCGCAACCGGGAGGTCTTCGAGGAGTCGATGGCGATCATCCGCATGGCGCTCGCCGAGGAGTCGTTCGCCTTCCGAGGGCGCCACTTCCAGATCCCGGTGCCAGGCATCCCCGACCGTGGCAGCACGGTGCAGACGCTGACGCTGGTGCCGCGACCCATGTACCCATACGAGATCTGGCAGGCGGTCACGAGCCCTCCGACGCTCGAGTACGTGCCCGTCGTCGGCCACGGAGCGGTGTTCTGGAACCAGCACCACGCGTTCATCAAGCGGTTCTGGGACACGTACGGCGAACGGTACGCGCAGTCCCACGGCGAGCAGCTGGCGCCGGGGGACAAGCGCATGCTCGTGATCTCGGTGCGCATCGAGGACAGCCACGAGAAGGCGGTCGAGACGGCGACGCCGGGGCACGACGAGTTCTGGAAGTTCCTCGGACCGTACGGCTGGAGCCGCGGGTACATGGGCGAGGACGGGAAGCCGGCGAAGCCCGGGCTGATCCCGACGCTCGCCGAGTCGATCGAGAACAAGACGATCCTGCTCGGGACGGCCGAGGAGGTGGCCGAGGGCGTGGCGTTCTACCGCGAGCTGCTCGGCATGGAGCACATCACGATCTTCCCGCACCTCCTGGGAGATCCCTACAAGAAGGCCGACGAGCAGATGGCGCGGTTCGTCGAGGAGGTCGTCCCGCTCGTCGGGTGACCACCGCGCACGGGTAGGTTCGGGCGGTCGACGACAGGGGTTCGCGGCCGTGGCATGACCCCACCGTCGGCCTGACCCCACCCGTCGGCCTGACCCCACCGTCGGCCATGTGGACCTCCGCTGCCCTGTGGACCTCCGCCCTCCGACCGTCCCGACGGCGAACCGGTGGAGGTGTCCGATTTCGTCAACTGTTGACGCAGATGGACACCTTTCGTCCCCTGGGGTCAACAGTTGGGGAATTCGGCGGACCGACGTCGGGTGCTCAGGCCGCCGTCGCCGCGTTCGCGCTGGACCCGCGGCTCGTCGCCGCGAACGCGCGGCTCGTCGCCGGGGCCTCGAACAGGACGTCGACCCGCAGCGTCGATCGGTCCGGGCGCGCCGCGTGTCGGCCCCGCGCCGGAGATCCGAGCCCGGCGAGTGCGACGTCGAACGTCAGCCGGGCCCAGGCCTGGGCACCATGGCGGTGCACGCCGTCGTAGCAGGCGTCGAACGTGACCGGAACGGTCCGTGCGTCGAGCGTGACGAACCCGTGGAACGTCCACCGTCCACCCGGCCGGACCCGGCTCGCAGCGGCCTGGAGGCGCCAGCCCGGTCCGGCCAGATCGATCCGGAGATCACCGGGACGCCGATCGACCCGGAGCGCGCCGGCACTCGTGGCCAGCGGCCGCCGACGTCGGCCGCCCCATCGGGAGACGGTGGAGAGCTCGACGGCGGGTGCCGGCGCGAGCAGCCAGCAGCCGGTGCCGGGCGTCTCGATGCCGTTCGTCGTGCGGACGAGCGGGGCGGTCGGTGCAGTTGTCGTGGCGTTCACGGTTCGGGTCCAATCGCTTGGTTCGGGGACATCGTCGGCCCCGCGGCATGGGATCCGCTTCGAGTCGCCATGAACCGGGATCCGGGTCACTATCGATCACGTAGTGAGAGGTCGGCGGAGGGCTACGGTCTGGTGATGAGCGACGACCCGACGCTGTTCGAATGGGCCGGCGGCGAGGTCGCCCTCCGGGCCCTCATCGACGCCTTCTACGACCGTGTCGAGCGCGACGACCTCCTGTCTGCGCTGTTCCCCGGCGGCGTCAGCGAGGAGCATCGTGAGCACGTCCTGCTGTGGTGGGGCGAGGTCTTCGGCGGTCCACCGGTCTACACCGAACGGCTCGGGGGGTACCCGACGATGCTGGCCCACCACCGCAACCTCGCCATCACCGTCGACCAGCGTCGGCGCTTCGCCGAGCTGATGAGCCTGGCTGCCGACGACGCTGCGCTGCCCGACGACCCCGAGTTCCGCGCCGCGTTCGTCGGCTACGTGGAGTGGGGGAGCCGCCTCGCCCTCGAGAACTCACAGCCAGGTGCGACAGCGGTCGAGCAGGCCCCCGTGCCGCGATGGGGGTGGGGCGTCGCCCCGCCCTACCGTCCGTGACCGGTCAGCCGTCCTGGCACCGCGGGCACCAGTAGAGCTTCCGGCCGGCCAGCTCGCGCATCACGATCGGCGTGGCGCAGATGCGGCACGGCAACCCGGTTCGGCGATACACGTAGTGGGCGTCGTCCCGTCGGGCCGGGCCGGAGCGCCGTGTGCGGTCGGCGCGCTCGGTCGTCACGATCCGCCCCGAACGCAGCCCGCCCCGCATCAGCACGACGAGGTCGGCCCAGATCTCGCTCCAACGTGACGACTCGAGCAGGCGTCCCGGGAGGTACGGGTCGACGCGATGACGGAAGAGGACCTCGGCGCGGTACACGTTGCCGACGCCGGCCAGAACGGCCTGGTCCATGAGGAGCCCGGCGATCGGCGCCCGACTGCGCCCGACGCGGTCGTACGCCCGCGTGCCGTCGGCGCCGGCTCGCAGCGGGTCGGGGCCGAGGCGGCCCATGATCGCGTCGACCTCCGACGGGCTGAGCACGTCGCAGGCCGTCGGTCCGCGCAGGTCGGTCCACCCGGTCTCGGCGGTCCACCGCATGCGGATCGCCCCACGCGGCTCGGGCGGGTCGCCCTCGCCGGCCGTGTACGTGCCGAACAGCCCCAGGTGGACGTGCACGATGCGGTCGCCGAACGCGGCGAACAGGTGCTTGCCGTGCGCGGTGACGTCGTCGAGCAGCCGCCCGTCGACGAGCTCGGCACCGGCGAAGCGCCCTTGGGGGCTGGTGACGGCGATCCGCCGACCGGCGAACTGGGCCCGCTGGGCGCGCGCCAGGCGGTGCAGCGTGTGGCCCTCGGGCATGCGCCGGACCCTACGGCGACGATGCGCCGACGGGACGCCAGCTCGTAGCCTCGCCCGGATGGTGGTCCGATCGGCGCTCGACCGCCGCGCCCCCGCGGTCGCCGTGATGGGGGCGGGCGTCGGGCTGGCGGTGCTCGGGTCGTTCCTGCCGTGGGTCCGCACCGGCGGTCGCCGTCGCAACAGCTACGACCTGTTCGCGATCGTCGGGCGGCTCGGCTTCGCGCCTGACGGCCTCGGCGCAGCTGCGCTGCGGTGGTGGCCGCTCGTGCCCCTGCTCGCCGTCGTCGCGCTTGTGCTGGCCTGGTGGGGCTGGCCGCGCGTGGGCGGTGGCGTCGGCATCGTCGCCGCGCTCTACGCCGGCGGGATCGGGCTCGCCGTGAGCCTGGCCCCTGACGCATCCCGGCTCGTGCGGGTGCAGGTCGGGGCGCCGGTGACGGGACTCGGCGGGGCGGCGTTGCTGGTCGGATCGGTCGCCGCCATCGTCATCGGTGGCCAGCACGGCAGCGGTGGCCCGCACGTCGCGCCCGCAGGGTCGATCCCGTTCGCGCCGCCTACGACGCCCACTGGCCGCGTGCGGTCAGGACCTCCCGCAGCACGGCCGGATGATCGGTCATGATGCCGTCGACGCCGAGGTCCAGGAGGCGTTCCATCTCGGCCGGGTCGTCGATCGTCCAGGCGTGGACCTCGATGCCGCGCCGGTGGCATCGCTCCACGAAGCGCGTCGTGAGCAGCGTCCGACCATGCCATGTCACAGGTGCTTGGAGCGCGGGCACGCTGGCGCGGGAGATCCCGAGGTACCGGAACGCCCCGATCTCCACCGGGCCGTAGCTCGTGCACAGGGCGGAGCCGAACCGCTTGCGGATGCTGCGCAGGCGGCGGTCGCTGAACGAGCCGACGCACACCCGGTCGAGGGCGTTCGTGCGGGCCAGCGTGTCGCCGAGCGGTCCGACGACGCGGTCGGTCTTGCAGTCGATGTTGATCCGGGCCGACGGGAGGGCACCGAGGACGTCCTCCAGGCGGGGGATCGGCTCCCGGCCGTCGACGCGCGCCGTCGCCACCTCGCTCCACGGGAGCTGGGAGATGTGGCCGGGCCGGCCGCACGTGCGCGCCAGGTCGTCGTCGTGGAAGGCGACCACGACCCCGTCGACGGTGACGTGGACATCGGTCTCGAGGTACCGGTAGCCGAGCTCGACAGCGCGTTGGAACGCCGGAAGCGTGTTCTCCGGCGCTTCGCCGGCGCCGCCCCGGTGGGCGAAGGCCAGCGGCGCCGGCCAGTCGAGGAACGGGTGGCGCGAGCGGACGGGGTTCCCCACAGCCGGAAGTATGGTCGCTCCATGGGCGTCATCGCGTTCCCCGGCCACGACGAGCGCAGTCGCAGGTGGATGTGAGCGCCGCGCGGTCGGTCCCGCTCGCCGGCGAGCGGTTCACGGGCACGGAGTCGTCGATCGTCACGTCGCCGTTCGACGGGTCGGAGATCGGTCGGGTTCCCGTGTGCGGCCCCGCCGACGTCGACCGTGCCGTCCGGTCGGCCACGGCGGCGTTGGCCGCCGGCCCGCTGCCCCGCTGGAAGCGGGCCGACGTGCTCGACCGCGCCGCCGCCGTCCTCACCGCGCGCCGCAACGAGTTCGCCGAGACGATCGCCCGGGAGGCCGCGAAGCCGATCCGGACCGCCCGGATCGAGGCCGAGCGGGCGGTCGGCACGTTCCAGTTCGCCGCCGCCGAGGCCCGCACGTCGGCCGGCGACGTCGTCGCGCTGGATGCCATCCCGAGCGGCGAAGGCAAGGTCGGGTTCACGATGCGGGTACCGATCGGTGTGGTCGGCGCGATCAGCCCGTTCAACTTCCCGCTCAACCTCGTCGCCCACAAGCTGGCGCCGGCGATCGCCGCCGGGTGCCCGGTCGTGCTGAAGCCGGCCAGCCAGACGCCGTTCAGCGGGATCGCCCTCGCCGACCTGTTGATCGACGACTGCGGACTGCCGGCCGAGTGGCTGCACGTGGTCACCGGCGGCGGCTCGACGGTCGGCAACGCCATCGTCGACAACGAGGACATCGCACTGATCACGTTCACCGGCTCGCCCGACGTCGGGTGGGGGATCCGCGCTCGTGCGCCGCGCAAGAAGGTCGGGCTGGAGCTCGGCAACAACGCCCCGGTCATCGTCGAGGCGAACAGTGACTGGCGAGGCGCGGCGGCGAAGATCAAGACGGCTGGCTTCTCGCATGCCGGTCAGAGCTGCATCTCGACGCAGCGGATCCTCGTCCACGCCGACATCGCCCCAGCGTTCGTCGACGCGCTCGTCGAGGAGGTGTCGACACTCGTCGTCGGCGACCCGATGGACGAGGCGACGGACGTGTCGGCGTTGATCTCGCCGGCCGAGCGCGACCGCGTGAAGGACTGGGTCGACGAGGCCGTCGCCCAGGGCGCCACGTTGGCCCACGGCGGCGGACTCGACGCGAACGGCGTCCTCATGCCGACCGTCTTGACCGGGGTGCGGGCCGACATGAAGGTCTCCTCGCAGGAGGTCTTCGGACCGGTCGTGGCCGTCGCCACCTACGACGACCTCGACGACGCCATCCGGATCGCCAACGACACCCGCTACGGGCTGCAGGCGGCGATCTTCACGCGTGACATCGGGGACGCGATGAAGGCGTTCCAGACGCTCGACTTCGGCGGCGTGCTCGTCAACGAGGTCCCGACGTGGCGGGCCGATCAGCAGCCGTACGGCGGCGTGCGCGACTCCGGGAACACCCGTGAGGGTCCGGCCTATTCGGTGCGCGAGATGACCGAGATCCGGATGGTCGTGCTGTCGCCCTGACGAGACGCGAATCCGGGACCGCGTCAGGCTCGGGTGCTAGCTTTTCGATCGCGCCTGCGAGGCGTGGCATCCGAGGGAAGGTGGCGTCTGGTGCCAGGTGACGAGTTCGACGTGCCGGCGCTTGGGATGTGATGGAGGAAACAGCTGACCCCGGGGTGTCCGGGACCATGAGCACGGTCGCCGACGGTGATCGTGTGCGACCGGCGTCCCGCCGGCGGGTCCCGAACATCGCCATCGTCGCCGGGCTGGCGTTCGCCACGTCGCTCGTGATGGCGTTCGTCATCTCGTCGGGGGGGAGCTCGGTCGACGGTGGGTTCGATCCCTACTTCTTCGGCGACATGGGCAAGAGCATCGCCGACGGTCATGGTTTCCGCGGGTTCGGCAACCTGATCACGCGGCGGGCCCCGCTGTACCCGATCCTCATCGGTGGCATCTACTTCGTCTTCGGCGACCACTACCGCGCCGTGCTGTTCTTCCACTGCCTGTTCTACGCCGGCACCGCAGTCCTCGCCTACGACATGGCACGCCGCCACTTCAACGAGCGCACGGGTGTGATCGCCGGGGTGATGTGCACGTTCCACCCCCTGCTGTTGCGCTACGTGCCGAGCCTCCACCTCGAGACGTTCCTGACGTTCCTGATGACGTTGATGATCTGGTGCACGTACCGCTTCTGGCGCCGCCCGACCCTGTGGAACGCGGTCTTCATCGGCCTGGCGGCCGGACTGGCCGCGCTGACCAAGGCGGTTGCGCTCCCGTATCCCATCGTGTTCTTCGCCGCGTTCCTGTTGACGGTCCGGGCCGCCCGGCGGCGCGGCGCGGACGGGCCGGCGCGGCGGATCCCGTGGAAGCCGATGATCGCCGGCGTGCTCGTGATGTTCGCCACGATCGCCCCGTGGACGATCCGCAACCACGGCACCACCGGACACTTCGTGCTCCTGTCGTCCGGCACCAGCGACGCGTTCCTGCGCGGCTTCATCTTCAGCGAGTGGCAGTACATCACGCTGCAGGAGCCGCCCTACACCGGCGCCGAGAACGCCAGCAACGCCTACTTCCAGAAGCTCGCCGAGGATGCCGGGACCGTCTGGGAGCGCGACGACTACGAGACCGATCAGATCCTCAACGAGGAGGCCAAACGCCGCCTGCGCGAGGACCCGCTGTCCGTCGTGCGCAAGTCCGTCGTCGGGATGTTCACGTTCTGGTACCAGCTGACGAGCCTCAAGAACTCGTTGCTCGTCGGGGTGTTCGCGATCGGGGCGTGGGTTCTGGCGATCATCGGCTGGCGCCAGGCCCGTCGCGAGCACAAGGTCGTGTGGCCGTTCCTCCTCCCCGTGATCTACCTGAACGTCGTGCTCGCGCTCCTGCTGGCGCTCGGTCGGTACTCGGCGCCGGTGTTGCCGGCGCTGTTCGTCGTCGGGGCGTTCGGTGTGGACACGCTCCTCACGAAGTGGTGGCCGCGGCGTGCGTGAGGTCCTCGGCCACGTGGATGGCGCGGCCGCCGTGCTGTTCGACGTCGACGGCACCATGTACCGCAACGGCCCTGTGCGCCGGACGATGCTGCTGCGGCTGGCCCGTGCACACACACTGAAGCCGGCGAGCGGTGTGCGAACGATGAAGGCGTTGTCGGCCTATCGCAAGGCGCAGGAGACGCTGCGCGGGTCGGGCTTCACCGGCGACGTGGCGTTCGCCCAGCTCGACATGGCCGCCGATCGCAGTGGCGTCGACCGCGCCGTCGTCGCCGCGGCGGTCGAACGGTGGATGGAGATCAGCCCGCTCGACGTCGTCGCAGCCAGCGCCCGCCCCGGGCTCGTCGAGGTGCTCGACGAGCTGCGCCGCTCCGGCGTCCGCCTCGGCGCGCTGTCGGATTACCCGGCGGCGGGCAAGCTCGCGGCGCTCGGCATCGCCGACTACTTCGACATCGTGCTCACGGCCCAAGACCCTCGGGTCCATGCGTTCAAGCCGGACCCGAAGGGGCTGCTCGTCGCGCTCGACGAGCTCGGCGTGGCGCCCGCCGACGCGTTGTACGTCGGCGACCGCGACGAGGTCGACGGGGCGGCGGCGCGTGCCGCCGGCATGCGCTACGTCATCGTCGGTGGGTCGTCGGGCGAAGGACATGCGAGCAGACGGGGCCCGCCGGCTCCGCAACGAGCGGAGGCGACGTGACAGCCACCACGAGCGAGGCCCCGGTTTCCCGCTGGCAGGCGATCCGCGCGCTGTCGGGCAAGCCGACGCTGGAGGGCCACATCGGGATCCTGCGCCCGGACCACTGGTTCAAGCAGGTCTTCGCCCTCCCCGGCATCGCGGCCGCACTGAGCGACTCGACCGGCACCATCCCCGGCGGGATCGGGGTCCGCATCGTTGCCGGCTTCGCGTCGCTGTGCCTCGTCGCATCGAGCAACTACGTGATCAACGAGATGCTCGACGCCCCGTCGGACCTGTCGCACCCGACGAAGCGACTGCGCCCGGTGCCGTCCGGCAAGGTCAACATCACGCTCGGCTACGTCGAGTGGATCGCGACGATGGTGGTCGGCGTCGGCATCGGGTTCTTGATCAACGTCCCGTTCGGCCTCACCGTGCTCGCCCTGTGGGGCATGGGTTGCATCTACAACATCCCGCCGGTGCGCTCCAAGGACCTGCCGTACCTCGACGTGCTGTCGGAGTCGATCAACAACCCGTTGCGCATGCTCGCCGGCTGGTACATGACCGGCATCAACGCGTTCGCGCCGACATCGCTGCTCCTCAGCTACTGGTTCGTGGGCTGCTACTTCATGGCTCTCAAGCGCTACGCCGAGTACAACGAGATCGGGGATCCGAAGCGGGCGGCCCAGTACCGGGAGTCGTTCGCCTACTACACGCCGGAGCGCCTGCTGGTCTCGGTCGTCTTCTACGCGTCCGCGGCGATGCTGTTCCTCGGCGCGTTCGTCATGCGGTACCGGCTCGAGCTGATCCTGGCGTTCCCGCTCATCGCCATCGTCATGGCGATCTACTTCAGCTTGGCCTTCCAGCCCGAGAGCGGGGTCATCAACCCGGAGCGGCTGTACAAGCAGCCGAGGCTGATGCTGGCGGTGACCGTGTGCGCGCTGGCCATGCTGGCGCTGTTGTTCATCGACATCCCGGCCCTCGACACGGTCTTCCGCCCGACCGGGTTGAACATCCGCACCTGATCGCCGGCCGGCGGTCAGATATGACGGCCGGCCGCCGCCCAGTACTCGTCCTTGAGGTGGCGCTTGTAGAGCTTGCCGGTTGGTTGACGGGGGAGCTCGGGTCGGAAGTCCACCGATCGTGGGCACTTCACGTCGGCCAGGTTGGCCCGACAGAACGTGATCAGCTCACCGGCCAGGGCGGCGGCAGCCTGGGCGTCGACGGGCATCGCGACGGGCTGGACGACGGCCTTGACCTCCTCGCCGAAGTCGTCGTTGGGGACGCCGAACACCGCGACGTCGACGACCTTGGGATGGGTGACGAGGACGTTCTCGGCCTCCTGCGGGTACACGTTCACCCCTCCGGTGATGATCATGTACGACCTGCGGTCGGTGAGGAACAGGAAGCCGTCGCCGTCGACGTAGCCGACGTCACCGAGCGTCGACCAGCCCTTCGGATGGCGGGAGCCCTGCGTCTTCGCCGGGTCGTTGTGGTATTCGAACGGGTTGCCGCCCTCGAAGTAGATCGTGCCGCTCTCGCCGGTCGGCACCTCCTCGCCGTCGTCGCCGACGATGTGCAGCGTGCAGGCGATCGGCGCGCCGACGGTGCCGCGGTGGGCGAGCCACTGCTCGCTGTTGCAGTAGACGAAGCCGTTGCCCTCCGTGCCGGCGTAGTACTCGTGGATGACCGGCCCGAACCAGTCGATCATCTGTTCCTTCACCGGCGCCGGGCACGGGGCGGCGGCGTGGACCACGTACTCCAGCGACGACACGTCGGAGCCACCACGGACTTCGTCGGGCAGCTTGAGGAGGCGGATGAACATCGTCGGCACGACCTGGGTGTGCGTGATGCGATAGCGCTCGATCAGCTCCAGGAACCACTCGGCGTCGAAGTGGTCCATCTGGACGACCGTCGCCCCGAGGGCCTGCACGCTCATGCAGAAGCGCAGCGGCGCGGCGTGGTACATCGGCGCCGGTGACAGGTACATCGCATCCGGTGTGACCCCGAACAACAGCTGGCACAGGCCGACGACCGGGCCGGGCGACGTCTCCATCGGCTTCGCCACGTACGGCTTCATCACGCCCTTCGGCATGCCCGTGGTCCCCGAGGAGTAGAGCATGTCGTCGCCGGCGAGCCGATCGGGGAGCGGTTCGGCCGACTGCGTGTCCACCGCGGCCTCGTAGGACTCGTAGCCGTCGATCGTCCCGTCGAGCATGAGGCGCAACGACACGCCGGGCGTCCCGGCGACGATCTCGGCCGCCTGGTCAGCCTTGTAGCGCGACGTGACGAAGACCTTCGCCGCGCAGTCGTCGACGATGTACGTGAGCTCGCCGCTGGTCAGGCGGGACGATGCTGCGGTGTAGACGGCACCGGCGTAGTGACAGCCCCAGACGACCTCGAGGTACCTCGGGTGGTTCTCCATGCACATCGCAACGTGATCGCCCGGCTCGACACCGGCGTCGCGCAACAGTCGGGAGAAGCGGTTGGCGGCGGCGTCGAGCTCGGCGAACGTCGTCACCGCGCCGGTCGAGGCGATGACGATCGCCGGCTTGTCGGGGTCGCGGTCGACGTACGCGCCTGGGTACATGCGCGAGGACGGTAGACCACGGTACGGTCGCTCGATGGAACGCGGGAGCGAACAGCTCGCCCGCCTGCAGCGCTTCGCCGGTCTGGTCGGCGAGCCCCGCCGTGACGTGCCGCTGGACGCCGCGACTGCCGCGATCGCCGCTGTGCTGCAGGGCCGGCCACTCGACGGGACCGCCGCGGTCCTGGACGAACTGGCCGTCAGTTGCGACGACCCGACGTTCGAGGGCCTGCGCCGGCACCTGTTCGTCGAGCTGGCGTTCGGCGGCCACAGCGGCGCCTACGACGACCCCCAGAACTCGTTCCTCGACGTCGTGCTCGACCGCCGGCGCGGGCTGCCCATCCTGCTGGCGACGGTGATGATCGAGGTCGGTCGGCGGGCCGGCGTACCCGTCGTCGGCGTCGGGATGCCGATGCACTTCCTCGTCCGCAGCGGGCTCGACGACGACGCGTTCGTCGACCCGTTCACGGGTGACGCGTTCGACCGGCGAGGCGCCCGGCACCGGTTCGACGCCGTGACGGCTGGCCGCGTGGCGTGGTCCGAGCACCACCTCGACCCGACGGGGTCCCGCTCGATGGTCGTGCGGATGTTGTCCAACCTGCGGGCGACGTACGAGCGTCGCCGCGATCCGGTGCAGCGGGCCCACGTGGCCTGGATGCGCTCGTGCATGCCCGAACTGGCCGCCGAGGCACCCGACGCCGTTCGCCTCGGCGCCATCTTCAACTGAACTCTCCGCCGTCGCACGATGTGTGCGGACGGGCACGCACGGATCGTGCCGGGACGCACGGTCGCGCGGTCTCGGAGGGGCGCACGCTGTCGACACGGGGCGATGTACGCCCGCCGAGCGAGGAGGGGATTCATGGAGCTGGCATTCATCGGAGCGGGCGGGCGCCAGGACGGCGGAGGGTGGGCGAGCGGCGCGCCGGCCGCCGGGGTCGGAACATCTCCGGCCGCGTCGGCCCTGGTCCAGCACGACGGCACGATCGAGCTCCCTGCGGTCGGTCGGTGGGGACTGCACCGCACCTCGTGCGTCTACGTCGCCGTCGGCCGGCGCCTCGTCCGGCTCCCCGTCACGGACGGTTGGCTCGACGTCGGTCCGCCGCGGTGCCGATCGACTCTGGTCATCGTCGCCGGCGACGACCGCAGGACGATCCGCCTCGATGCCCACACGATGACGGTCCGGGGCGATCACAACGGACTCTCGCGATGGCCACTCACCGGCATCGCCGACGACCACGGCACGAGCCGGGACGTCGATGTCGGCCTCTCGTACCACGGCGTCCATCGCAACGGCGACGCCGCCTGGGCCCGGTTCACGGGGACGGCGCAGTCCCCGCCGGACGCCGGGAGGTGGCGCCGGCCCGCCGGGCTGGCCCTCACGCTCGACCTGCTGCTCGCCGCGCCGACCGCGACCCTGACCGGCTGGCCGCTCGAGGACCGGGCCGCGACGGCCGC
>JBEVOM010000152.1:0-52718 GCA_040507575.1 Ilumatobacteraceae bacterium | reverse complement strand
TCGCCGTGACCGACCGCCTGTACGGCGGCAACGAGCACCACCGCCTGCGCCAGGAGATCATGCTCGGCATCGGCGGTGTCCGCGCGCTGCGGGCCCTCGGTCTGCAGCCCGACGTCTTCCACATGAACGAGGGTCACGCCGGCTTCCTCGGCCTCGAGCGCGTGCGCGAGCTCGTCGCCACAGGTCTGCCGTTCCACGCCGCGACCGAGGCTGTGCGCGGTGGCGGCGTGTTCACCACGCACACGCCCGTGCCGGCGGGCATCGACCGGTTCCCGCGCCACCTGATGGAGGAGTACTTCACGAGCTTCGCCACCGAGCTCGGGGTCTCGTTCGACGAGCTGTTCGCCATCGGCCAGCGCGACGACGAACCCGACGGCAAGTTCAACATGGCCGTCATGGGCCTGCGCCTCGCCGCCCGGTCGAACGGCGTGGCCAAGCTCCACGGTGCCGTCAGCCGTCAGATGTTCCAGGGGCTGTGGCCCGACCTGGCCGTCGAGGAGGTGCCGATCGGGTCGATCACGAACGGCGTCCACGGCCGCACGTGGGTCTCGCCGCGCGTGGACGCGCTGCTGTCGCGAGTCGTCGGCGAGGACTGGCCGGGCGCCGACTCGTCGCGTTGGGCGCGCGTCCGCGACATCGACGCGATGGAGGCGTGGGCGACGCTCAACGACGGGCGCGACGAGCTCGTCCGGCTGGCCCGTCAGCGCCTCGGGGAGGACGTCCTCGACCCGACCGTGCTGACGGTCGGGTTCGCCCGCCGCTTCGCGACGTACAAGCGGGCGACGCTGCTCCTGTCGGACCCCGAGCGCCTGCGCGAGCTGTTGCACGACGCCGAGCGGCCCGTGCAGTTCGTGTTCGCCGGAAAGGCCCACCCGGCGGACACGCCGGGCAAGGAGCTGATCCAGAGGATCGAGCAGTTCGCCCGCACGGCCGAGGTGCGCCACCGGTTCGTCTTCCTCGCCGACTACGACATCTCCATCGCCCGAGCGATGTACCACGGGTGCGACGTATGGCTGAACACGCCCCGGCGCCCCCTCGAGGCGTGCGGCACGAGCGGCATGAAGGCAGCGCTCAACGGCGCGCTCAACCTCAGCATCCTCGATGGCTGGTGGGACGAGTGCTTCGACGGCAGGAACGGCTGGGCCATCGAGTCGGCCGACGACGACCCCGACCTCGACCGGCGCGACCTGCGAGAAGCGGCCAGCCTGTTCTCGCTCCTCGAGAGCCAGGTGGTCCGCAAGTTCTACGACCGTGGGCGCGACGGCGTGCCGCGCCTCTGGGTCGAGATGGTGCTGGATGCCTGGGCGTCACTGGGGCCCGAGGTCACGGCGTCGCGCATGGTCCGCGACTACACGACCGCGCTGTACGAGCCGGCCGCGGCGTCGTCGATCCACCTCACGTCGAACAACGCCAAGGCCGCCGTCGAGCTGGCCGCGTGGCGGTCACGGGTGCGGGAGTCGTGGAACGAGGTCCGGGTCACGTCCGTCGACGTCGACGACACGATGGCCGCCGCCGGCGCGGTGCGCAGCGTCGAGGCCAAGGTCGCGCTGGGCGGCCTCACGCCGGCCGACGTGCGCGTCGAGGTCGTCCACGGATCGCTCGGCCACGACGGCGACTTCACGAACGACGTCGACATCGCCGAGCTGGAACCGTCCGGTGCCGACACGTACACCGGCGAGATCCGCATCGGCATCGCCGGTTCGTACGGCGTGTCGGCCCGCGTCGTGCCGGTGCACCCCGACCTGGCCAGCCCGTTCGACCTCGGCCGCATCGCCTGGGCGCAGTGAGCCGGCGCCGGACTACCGGCGCCGACGCAACACCGGTCGGGGCCGCACCGCCGGCGCCCGGTCGCTGCTCCACGGCGCCGGGGGCGCCTCGACCATCGACGCCAACGTGAGCAGCACGCGGTCGTAGTTCACGCGCCAGCCGGCGAAATCGCGCCACGCCTGGTCCCGGTCGGGTCGCAACGGCACGCCGGCCGACTGCAGCTCGTCGCACAGGGCGTCGAACTCGTCGCGGGTCACCGAGATCGGGTCCGTCGGCGCCGGGTCGGGGTCGAACGGGAACCCGAAGAACGCGGCGATCCGGCGCAGGCACAAGAACCCGCTGCGCAGCAGCAGGTCCGGGCGAGCCGTCGGTGGGTGCTCGATCGTCGACTGGTAGATCGCGGCGGTGTCGAGGACGCAGCCGGCGGCGGTGATCCAACTGCGGTTCGCGGTCGGCGAGCGGAAGAACGCCAGTGAGCCCTGGCTGGTGTGGCTCTCCTCGACGTCGACGAACCAGCGCTCCCACTCGACGAAGAGGTCGTCGTCGAGGCGGTCGAGCCACCCGATCGCGGCGTACCTGGTGAGGAGCCGCAACGGCGACGGCGGCGACCCGGCCCGCACCTCGAGCATTCCGACGAGCGCTTCGCGGGTCCGGAACGCGCTGTAGATCGTCGGCAGGTAGGAGATCATCAACGACAGCACCCCGAGCCCGACGCCGGCCTCCACGAAGCTGATGACGGCGCGGCCGTATCCCTCCGGCCGGTCGAACCCGAGCGTGAACACCGACGACCCGGAGATCACGAACGCCTCCGAGAGCGGGTCGATGCCGCTCCCCCAGAAGATGGCCGTGAACCCGATCACGATGAGGCTCAGCCACACGGCAGGCAGCAGGATGAGGCTGATGGGCGCGTAGAGAGCGAGCACCCGGTCGCGGGTCTCGTAGTCCATCCGCGGACGGACGACGAGGGCGAACAGCACGCGCACCGCCCGGAAGTGGACCCGGGTGAGCGCGATGGGCGTGGCTCGGGGTACGACGACCGTCTGCAGCGCCGACAGCAGCGTCCACACGATCAGGACGGTGCCGCCGCCGACCGCAGCGATCCGTCCGATCATCGGCGATCGGTGGGATCGGTCGGGACGCCGGCGGTGAGGGGGACCACGCCGACAGTCTGGTCACGATGCGTCGGCTCCGGGGTGCCTGGCGCCGCGAGCTCCGCGATCATGTTCGGGTGGGCCGTTCGTTCGACGACCTGGTCACCGAAGCCGAGGCGGCTCCCGTCGCCGGCTGGGACTTCGCCTGGCTCGAGGGCCGGGCGACCGAGCAACGGCCGTCGTGGGGCTACGCCCGCACGATGGCGTCCCGGCTGGCGACGGCGACCGCGGCTCTCGACATCCAGACCGGTGGTGGCGAGGTGCTCGCCGAGGCCCCGGTCCTGCCGCAGCTGACCGTCGCCACGGAGTCCTGGCCGCCCAACGTCGACAAGGCGACCGCCCTGTTGCACCCCCTCGGAGTGGCGGTCGTGGTCGACGACGACGAGCCGCCGCTGCCGTTCGCCGATGCCGCGTTCGACCTGGTCGTCAGCCGTCACCCGGTCACGGTGTGGTGGGAGGAGATCGCTCGCGTCCTGCGCCCCGGCGGCACGTACCTCTCCCAACAGGTCGGACCGGAGAGCGTGTTCGAGCTCGTCGAGTGGTTCCTCGGGCCCCAGCCGGCGGAGCGTCGCCGCGACCGGCACCCCGCCGACGCGCGGAGGGACGCCGAGGCGGCCGGGCTGGAGGTCGTGGACCTGCGCTTCGAGCGCCTGCGCACCGAGTTCTTCGACATCGGTGCCGTGGTGTACTTCCTGCGCAAGGTGATCTGGATGGTCCCAGGTTTCACCGTCGACGCGCACCGACCGGCGCTGCGGCGGCTGCACGACCGGATCGAGGCCGACGGCCCGTTCGTCGTCACGACGACCCGCTTCCTCATCGAGGCCGCCAAGCCAGGCGCGGCTGTGGTCCCGAAGCCGGGCACTGGTGACTGATCCGTAGGTCGGTGTCGCTTCGGATGGGAGTGATCACGTCTCCCGCCCGCGACCGCGCCGGCGGGGGACCCGGATGCGAACCGGCGTCGGCGGTCTGGGCACGCAGGGTCTCGACATCGGGACCCGGCGCGCCCAGACATCAGTGCCGGTGGAGGACCCGAACTCACAGTGCCTGGTCCGCGAACCACCACGGAAGCGTCACGAGAAGCCGGAAACCGCGACGCCCGTTGTGACACCCCATCGATAACGTCGGCCCACATGGATCCGCACCCCGGGAACGACTCCGGACCTGCCGTGCTGGCCCAGGGCCTCGTCAAACGGTTCGGCGACAACACGGCGCTCGACGACGTCGACTTCGTCGTCGAGCGGGCCAAGGTCGTCGGGCTCCTCGGCCCGAACGGGGCCGGGAAGACCACTGCGGTCCGGGTGTTCACGACGCTGATCAGGCCCGACAGCGGTCGCGCCTTCATCGACGGCATCGACGTCTGGCAGGAGCCGATGCGGGCCAAGGCGCGCATCGGGCTGACCGGGCAGTACGCGGCGGTCGACGAGAAGCTCACGGCGGCGGAGAACCTCGAGCACATCGGGCGGCTCTACCACCTCTCGAAGGCCACGGCCCGCGAGCGGGGCCGCGAGCTGCTCGATCGGTTCGACCTCAGCGACGCCGCCGACCGCCTGGTCAAGGAGTACTCCGGCGGCATGCGCCGCCGACTGGACATCGCCATGAGCCTCATCGCCCGGCCGTCGGTGCTGTTCCTCGACGAGCCGACCACCGGGCTCGACCCGCGCAGCCGCCAGGGCGTGTGGGAGCTCATCGAAGAGCTCGTCGCCGGCGGCACCACCACGCTGCTGACCACGCAGTACCTCGACGAAGCCGAACGCCTCGCCGACGAGATCGTCGTCATCGACCACGGTCGGGTCATCGCCCGGGGCACCAGTGAGGAGCTCAAGCAACAGGTCGGCGGCGACCGCCTCGAGGTCACGCTGGCCGACGGCACCGACATCGGCCAGGTGTCAGGGGCCCTGTCGCCGATGGCGTGCGGGCCGATCGTCCGCGGCGGGAGCGACGACGACGGCCACGCCAGTCGCACGGTCATCGTGCCCGTCCTCGACATCGACGGCGCGATCCCCGCCGCGGTCCGCCAGCTCGACGCCGCAGGCGTCACGTTCGCCGACATCGCGCCGCGATCGTCGACGCTCGACGACGTGTTCTTCGCGCTCACCGGGCGTCCCGCCGACACCGATGGGCACGTCGACGAACCCGCTGAGACCCAAGGAGCGGCCAGCCGATGACCACGACCTCCGACCCGACGGCGACCTCCGTCGGGACCGCTGGCGTCGACGTGAAGCGGGGCGCGGCGGACGAGATCCCGACCGGCCCGATCTGGCTGCTCAAGGACAGCTGGACGGAGGCCACGCGCCATCTGCGGGCCATGCCCCGCAACCCCGAGTTGCTGATCTTCGCCACGATCCAGCCGATCATGTTCGTCGTCCTGTTCGTGTACGTCTTCGGCGCATCCGTCGACGTGCCGATCGACTACAAGCAGTACGTCGTGCCCGGCATCTTCTGCCAGACGGTCCTGTTCAACTCGGCGTTCACGGGTGTCGGCGTCGCCGACGACCTGAGCAAGGGCATCATCGACCGGCTGCGATCGTTGCCGATGTACCAGGGCGGCGTGCTGGTCGGGCGGACGCTGTCGGACGCCGTGCGCAACGTGCTCACGTTCGCCGTGATGTTCGCCGTCGCCTACGCCGTCGGGTTCCGCGTCGAGGGCACGATCTGGCAGGCGTTCCTGGCCACCGCGCTCATGTTCTTCTTCAGCTACGCGTTCAGTTGGATCCAGGCCTGGATCGGGTTGTCGGTCGGCTCCGTCGAAGCGGCCAACTCGGCCGGGTTCCTCTGGATGTTCCCGCTGACGTTCGTCTCGTCGGCGTTCGTCGATGTCAACAACATGCCGAGCTGGCTGCAGCCGTTCGCCCGCAACAACCCGTTCACGATCCTCACCAACGCCTGCCGCAACCTCTACAACGGCGTGCCCGCGGGCTCGGACGGGTGGTTGGCGCTGGCCTGGGCGGCCGGCATCGCAATCGTGTTCGCGGTGATCGCGATCCGCAAGTTCTCGCGCTCGACGAGCGCCTGAACGCGCTCACCGACCGACGAACGTCGCCTTGCCGGGTCCGTGCTCGAGGAAGCTGGCGACCCCTGTGCGGCTGTCGTCGGTGCCGAAGACCTCGACGAACGCGGCTCGCTCGGCCAGCAACCCGTCGGTCAGTGACATCGAGAGCCCGTCGTCGATGACCTGCTTGGTCAATGCCTGGGCGATCAGCGGCCCGCGGGCGACCTCGGCGGCCAGTTCGAGGGCCCGCGCCATCGGGTCGTCGTCGACGACCTCGTCGACGAGGCCGAGGCGACCGGCCTCGTCGGCCTTGACCTGCCGACCGGTCAGGCACAGCTCCTTGGCCCGGCTCGCTCCGACGAGGCGGGCCAGGCGCTGGGTTCCCCCGCCGCCGGGGATGATGCCGAGCAGTATCTCCGGCTGCCCGAACACGGCGCGGGGTCCGGCGACCCGGTAGTCGCAGGCCAGCGCCAGCTCGCACCCGCCGCCGAGCGCATACCCGCTGACGGCCGCGATCACGAAGCGGGGGATCGCCGCGACGGCGTCGAGGGCGCCGTGGAACGCGGCCGTGATCGGGCCGGCCTCGTCGGCCCCGCCGAACTCGGAGATGTCGGCACCGGCGGCGAAGATCCGTGCCCCACCCGTCACGACGACCGCCCCCGGCGGGTTCGTCGTCAGATCGTCGGCGGCCGCCCGGAGCTCGGCGAGCAACGCGCCCGAGAGCGCGTTGACCTTGCCGTTGGCCAGTGTGATGACGGCGACGCCGTCGTCGCGACGATCGAGGGTGAGCAGCTCTGCCATCCGGCCAGTCTCGCCGGTGTCCGTTCCGGCCACCGTGTCGCGCTTTCCCTTTCCCCGTGCTCGGCGCGCTCAGGGAGATGTGGGAGATCTGCTCGACCTCATGGCGCGTCAGCACGGCGTGGCCTCGACGGCCCAGGCCCGGGCGCTCGGGGTGACCCGGCGGGTGGAGCGGCGGCTGATCGCGACCGGCATCCTGCACCAGCCGTTGCCGGGGGTCCTCGCCGTCGGTGGCGTCACCCTGTCGTTCCACGGTCGGGCGATGGCCGGATCGTCGGCCCGTGGGGTCATCGCCGTCTCCCACGGCGCGGCGGCGCGCCTGCACGGTCTCGACGGCTTCGAGGCCCACGACGTCGTCGACGTCCTCGGCGCGAAGGGCGCCAACCCTCCGGCCGCGCTCGGGGTGACGATCCATCGGACGCGCGGCGACATCGCCGGTCACGTCGAACACGTCGGCGGTGTCCGCGTGCTGAGTGTCGCGGCGACGCTGGCGCTCCTCGCGCCGGTCGCCGGCATCGGCGCGACGGCGCGGGCGCTCGACAGCGCCCTGCGCGGCGGGGCCGACGCTGACGAGCTGCGCCGGGTGGCCCAGGCGTGGCGCCGTCGGGGCCGGTCGGGGCCGCCGGCGCTGCTGATGCTGCTCGGCGAGCGCATCGACGCCGACCTGCCGCCGAGTTGGTTCCACCGAGTCGTGGCCGAGGTCCTGGCGACGGCCGGCATCCGCCTCGTCGACGGGCACCCGGTGCGTGATGCCCACGGCGTCCTGCTGGCCGAGCTCGACCTCGCCGACCCGGCCCGCAAGGTCGGCGTCGAGTGCCAGAGCTGGCGTTGGCATGCCACGCCCGCGGCCCAGCACCGCGATGCACGGCGTCGCGGGTCGCTGCGCCTGCTCGGGTGGGAGATCGTCGACGTCTGGTGGAGCGACGTGCATCGGCCGGAGCGGGTGATCGCCGAGGTGACGTACCTCCTGCGATCCCGATCGCCCGACCGGCGGCCCGGCGCGTCGGCGCGGGGGTGACCCGGCCGGGGCGGTGGCGTCAGGCGTCGATGGGGGCCAGCATCTCGTCGGCGGCCGACCACGGGTCGACCGTGCCGGCGAGCACGGCGTCGGTGATGGCGTCCCACCGCTCACCGCTGCAGGCGTCACGGGCCCGCTGCTCGAGGCGACGGGCCACGACGGTCCGCAGCTCGTCGGCCAACCGGTGTCGGCGCCGTCGCTCCAGCACACCCGTTGCGGCCGCGTGCTCCCGGTGGGCGGTGACAGCAGCCCAGAGCTCGGGCACCCCCTCTCCCGTCGACGCAACCGTGGCCAGGATCGGCACCGGCCACCCGTCGTCGGGCGCCGCGGACAACGACAGCATCTGCTCGAGGTCCTGGCGGGTCTGGTCGACACCGGGCCGGTCGGCCTTGTTGACGACGAAGACGTCGGCGACCTCCATCAGACCGGCCTTGTTGGCCTGGACGCTGTCGCCCCACCCCGGGTTGACGACGACCACTGTCGTGTCGGCCCGTCCGGCCACCTCGACCTCCACCTGACCGACGCCGACCGTCTCGAGGAGGATCCAGCGGTGCCCGAGCGCGTCGAGCAGACGGATCGCCTCCGGCGTGGCCAGCGCCAGCCCACCGAGGTGACCGCGAGTCGCCATCGAGCGGATGTAGACCCCGGGATCGGTGGCGTGGTCCTGCATCCGCACCCGGTCAC
Organism: Ilumatobacteraceae bacterium; assembly: GCA_040507575.1. GTDB lineage: Bacteria > Actinomycetota > Acidimicrobiia > Acidimicrobiales > Ilumatobacteraceae > JALZMG01. The sequence goes on along the minus strand of JBEVOM010000152.1, from coordinate 44,311 downwards.
CGAGGATCGCCCCACCGGTGAACGGCGACGAGGGATCGACGGCGAGGACCGCGACCTCCTCGCCGGCGGCGCGCAGCAGGCGGATGAGAGCACTGGTCAGCGTGCTCTTGCCGGCGCCCGGCGCTCCGGTCAGACCGACCGTGTACGCCGCGCCGGCAACCGGGGCGACGAGACGGGCGACGTCGCGAGCGCCGTCACCGCCGCGCTCGACGAGCGACAGCAGCCGGGCCTTCGCGGCGCGGTCACCGCTGCGGGCCGCCTCGAACAACTCGGCCGGCCGTGGCGCCGACCGGGTCACGCGACGTCGAGCACTTCCTCGAGGTTGACGACCTCGGTCACGCCGTCGACGCGGTCGCGCATGATCCGCTCGATGCCCGCCTTCAAGGTCTGGGTCGACGCCGGGCAGCCGACACATGCACCGGTCAGGGTCACCGTGACGACACCGCTCTCCTCGTCGACGTCGCGCAGCACGATGTCTCCGCCGTCGGCCTGGAGGGCCGGGCGGATGACCTCGATCGTCTTCAGGACCTGCTCACGCATCTCGTCTTCAGTCGTTTCGTTCGGGGGCTCGTGCTGCGCTGCCGCCGTGCCATTCAAGCAGGCCGCATCCGTACCATTGCGCGCGATGGTCAACGTCACGGCCGCGGTCACCATTCCCGCCACGGTGCTCGCCCACCAGGGTGGGTGGGACGAGATGCTCCTCGTCGCCGGTCCGATCGCCCTCGTCGTCGGCCTCCTCGCCCTGGCCCGCCGCCGCGTCACCCGGGCCGAGGCCGCCCATCCCGACGTCCGATCCGCCGACGCCGATCGGCCGACCTGACGCCCCCGGCGCGGTTGGCGAACCGCACGAGCGCCCGCCCCTGAGCCGATCGGGCACCGCTCGTATGCTGCGCCTCCATGCCGACGTGGACGACCGAGCAGCTGCGGGCCGAGATCGCCACGCGCCAGTGGTTCCACTCCATCGATCTCGGTGACGGGGTCGTCACCCCGGGCGAGAAGGACACGGCGTCGGAGGTCGGGCACATGCGGCTGCCGGTCGATCTGCGGGGCCGGTCGGTGCTCGACATCGGCACCTACGACGGGTTCTACGCCTTCGAGGCCGAGCGCCGGGGCGCGGCGCGCGTGCTGGCCACGGACAGCTGGACGTGGAACTGGCCGGGCAGCGACGCCCGACGGAACTTCGATCTCGTCCACGACGTGCGCGGCAGCTCGGTCGAGGCCCGCGACATCGCCGTCGAGGACCTGTCGCCCGAGGCCATCGGCGGCCCGTTCGACGTCGTGCTGTTCCTCGGTGTCCTCTACCACGCGCCCGACCCGATCGGCTACCTCCGCAGGGTCCGGTCGGTCACCGCCGAGGTGGCGATCGTCGAGACGCTCGTCGACCTGCTCGACATCGGCGTCCCGGCGGCCGCGTTCTACCCGGGGGCGTCGCTGAACGGCGACGCCAGCAACCACTTCGGCCCGAACGCGCCGGCCGTCGTCGGCATGCTCCGGGACGCCGGCTTCGAGCGGGTCGAGTCGTTCGCGCCGTGGACCACCAGCAAGGAGTGGGCCGTGCGGGCCGCGCCGGCCGACGACGCCCAGGTGCCGGCGAACGTGCTGGCCCGAGTGCGCCGCAAGCTGCAGCGCCGACCGCGCAGCGGGCGCATGGTCTTCCACGCCTACACCTGACGGGCACCGGTCGCCGTGTCGTCCTCACAGCGCCGGATGTCGGCGCCGACGGCGCCGAGGCGGCCGACGAGGTCGTCGTATCCACGATCGATGTGGCTGACCCCGCTGATCACCGTCTCGCCCTCGGCGGCAAGTCCGGCGACGACCATCGCTGCGCCGGCGCGGATGTCGTGGGCCCGGACCGGGGCCCCCGACAACCGGGGCACGCCGCGCACCACGGCGTGGTGGCCGTTCGTGCGGACGTCGGCGCCGAGGCGGATCAGCTCCTCGACGTAGCGGAAGCGGCCCGGGTAGAGGTTCTCGGTGACGATCCCGACGTCGTCGGCGACGCTGAGCATCGTGATCACGAGCGGCTTGTAATCGGTGGCGATCCCCGGGTACGGCAGCGTCTGCACGTCGATCGAGCGCAGCCGGCCGCCCGCCGCGACGTGCAGCGAACGCTCACCGACGGTGAGCTCGAGCCCCATGTCGACGAACCGGGCCAGGAGGTTCTGCATGTGGGCGGGTCGGGCATCGTTGATCGTCAGTTCGCCACCCGCGACCGCCACCGCGGCAAGGTACGTCGCGCACTGGATGCGGTCGGGCACGGTTCGGTGGTCAGCCGGGCGCAGCGACCCCGGCTCGACGCCTCGGACCGTCACCCGGGAGGTGCCGATCCCCTCGATGTCCGCGCCCATCGCGACGAGCATCTCGCAGAGATCGAGGACCTCCGGCTCGCGGGCGGCGTTCTCGATCGTGGTCACGCCGTCGGCGAACACCGCGGCGGTGACGATGTTCTCCGTCGCGCCCACGCTCGGGAACGCGAACGTGATGTCGGCGCCGTGCAGCCGGTCGGCGGAGGCCTCCAACTCGCCGTGGCTGAACGTGAACTCGGCGCCCATCGCCTCCAACCCGGCGATGTGCATGTCGATCGGCCGGGCCCCGAAGTCGTCCCCACCGGGCATCGACAGCCTGACCCGCCCGCATCGCGTGAGGAGCGGCCCGAGGACGTTGATCGACGCCCGGATCCGCTCGACGAGCTCGTACGGCGCGATCGGCGTGAGGTTGCCGTCGTTCGTCATCGTGAGCCGACCCCGCTCGGGCACCTCGGTCCGGATCCCGATGGCCGCGAGCAGCTCGGCCATGATCGTCACGTCGACGATCGCCGGCACGTTCGACAGCTCGTAGGTGCCGTCGGCGAGGATCGTCGCCGCCATCAGCTTGAGCACGGCGTTCTTGGCACCGGGGACGTCGATCGTCCCGTGGAGCTCGCCGACGCGGCGCACCACGATCTGACCCGGATTGACGCTGAGACCGCTCACGACCGGCCCAGTATGCTCCCGCCGTGCTGGCTGGCGGTCACACCCGCGCCGGCGAACCCGACCCTCTTGTCGTCTCCGGACGATCGCGCACGGTCGTACGGGAGTGGCCCGTCGAGCCGGCCGTGACGGCGGTCCTGCAGCGCCCGCGCGACGACCTGGTCCTCGAGATCCCCACCGGTGACGGCGCGTTCGTCCAGGCTGCGGGGCCCTTCCTGGCGTACCGGCGGACGCTCGAGCGGGTCACGTCGCGCCGCGGCGACCGGTGGCGCGAGTCGACGACCTTCCGGTGGTCGCTGCCATGGTTCGCATGGGTGTTCGCGCTCCCCGTTCGCTGGGCGGTGGCGCGGCGCGGCCGGCCACCCGGTGCCCACCCGCACCCGCACGCGACCGCGACCCCGTGGTGGGCTCCACCCGATCGCCTCGACCCGCGCGGCCTCACCGTGCTGGGACTCCTCGCCGCGGCGTCGATGTCCTCGGCGTTCGTCAACACGCTCTTCACGCAGACGGTCAACTTCGCCGCCGACGACTTCGGGGTCGGGGACGCCGCCGTCGGAATCGGCGGGGGCGTCGTACGGGCCGGGATCATCCTCGTCCTGCCGTTCGCCGTCCTGGCCGATCGCGTCGGCCGTCGTCGTGTGGTCACGGCGATGGCGGTCAGCGCACCCCTGATCACCGCAGCCGGGGCGTTGGCCCCCACGTTCCCCGCGCTCGTCGCGACGCAGGCGGTCGGCCGCCCGCTCGGCCTCGCCCTCGACTTCCTGGTCGCCGTCGTCGCCGCCGAAGAGATGCCCCGCAACAGCCGTGCTTACGCGGTGAGCGTCCTGGCGCTGGCCAGCGGGCTCGGCGCCGGCGTGGCCGTCATGGCGTTGCCACTCGCCGACCTCTCGCCCGGCTCGTGGCGGCTCGTCTACCTCGTGGCGCTCGTCTGGCTGGTCGTCGCCGTCGACATCGCCCGCCGCCTGCCCGAGACGAAGCGGTTCCAACGTCCGCACATCACCGCTCCCCACCTCGACCGGCGCCGCTTCGCCGTCCTGGCCGCCGTCGCCCTGCTCACCAACCTCTTCGTCGCCCCGGCCAGCCTGTTCCAGAACGGGTACCTGGAGGACGTCCGTGGCTTCTCGGCGACCACGATCGCCATCTTCACGCTGATCACCGCGACGCCGGCCGGAGTCGGGCTGATGATCGGCGGACGGGTCGCCGACGTGCGCGGCCGACGAGTGCTGATCGCCGTGGTGCTCCCGGTCGCCACCGCGCTCGGCGTCGTGTCGTACGCGGTCGGCGGACCGATGATGTGGCTGTCGGTGTTCTTCGCCGGTGTGCTCGGCGGCATCACCTACCCGGCGTTGGCGGTGTACCGGACCGAGCTCTTCCCGACCGGCAACCGGGGCCGCGCCGCCGGGCTGCTGACCGCGGCGGCGCTCATCGGCGGCATCGGCGGCCTCGTCGTGATGGGGACGCTGCTCGACCGGGACTGGTCGCACGGCCGGGTGATGGCGATGCTCGCGTCGGCCCAGCTGCTCGTCGTCGTGATCGTGCTGCGCTGGTACCCGGAGACGGCGCACCGCGAGCTCGAGGACCTCAACCCGGAGGACGCCTCGCCGCCGCGGCGCGGGACGTAGGCGCCCACCGACGCGGGATCCGTTTCCCTGCCGACGATGACGGGTACCTGCATCCGATGGTTGGCGATGATGCCAGCCATCGAAGGAGGAGAGCCTCATGGGCTATGGAATCGGTGGCGTCCTGATCTTGATCCTGGTGATCCTGGCGATCATCTACTTCGCCAAGCGGGTGTGACCACCGCGACGTGAGACGGGCCGACCCCGGGCCGACAGCGGCCCGGGGTCTGTCGCGTCCGGCCTCGGATTGTCGGGATCGGACCGGCCCAGGTAGTCTCTCCGCCGCCTAGGGCCCCCCAAACGGCCCGACGTCCCGGCGCGCCAGCCCGGGTCCCGACGAGAGAGCGCGGCAGTGACGCCGCGCCCCACAGCCTGGAGACAACGTGGATCTTTCCCTGCTCGGAGCCGAAGGCGGCTACCAGGAGTTCGTGCTCAAAGGTGGTGAGTGGGCCGTCCTCATCTTGTCGGTCGTCGCCGCTCTCTTGGCGCTCGGCGTCGGAGTCTTCTTGGCCCGCTCGGTCCTGGCCGAGGACGAGGGAACGCCGAAGATGAGGGAGATCGCCCTCGCCATCCAGGAGGGCGCGCTCGCCTACCTCAAGCGGCAGTTCCGCACGATCGCCATGATCCTCGTGCCCTTGGCGCTGATCGTGTTCTTCACGTCGACCGAGATCATCAAGCCGAACGAGACGGTCGCGCTGAGCTTCGCCCAGTCGGGCCTGTTCCGGACGCTCGCGTTCGTGCTCGGCTGCGTCGCGTCCGGCCTCACCGGCTACATCGGGATGACGCTGGCGACACGTGGCAACGTCCGCACGGCGGCCGCCGCTCTGACCGGCAGCATGCCCCGCGCCCTCACCGTGGCATTCCGCACCGGAGGCGTCGCCGGCATGTTCACCGTCGGTCTCGGGCTGCTCGGGGCGACGCTGATCATCATCATCTTCCAGAACACCAGCTCGGCGATCCTCATCGGCTTCGGGTTCGGCGGTTCGCTGCTGGCGTTGTTCCTGCGCGTCGGCGGCGGCATCTTCACCAAGGCCGCGGACGTCGGCGCCGACCTCGTCGGCAAGGTCGAGGCCGGCATCCCCGAGGACGATCCCCGCAACCCGGCCACCATCGCCGACAACGTCGGCGACAACGTCGGCGACTGCGCCGGCATGGCCGCCGACCTGTTCGAGAGCTACGAGGTCACGCTCGTCGCGTCGATCATCCTCGGCGTCGCCGCCTTCAACTCGATCGGCGCCAACCCGGCGCTCGGCCTGATCTTCCCGCTCGCCGCCCGCGCCATCGGCGTCGTCGCCTCGATCGCCGGCGTGTTCGCCGTGAAGGCCAAGGAGGGCGAGACCAACGCGCTGCGGCCGATCAACAAGGGCTTCCTCGTCGCCGGCACCCTGACCCTGCTCGGCACGCTGCTCGTGGCGCTCTTCTACGTCGGCAACGACTTCGCCAACGCCGGCTGGAAGTGCTTCGGCGCCGTCGCCATCGGCCTGGTCCTGGCCCAGCTGATCAGCCGCCTCACCGAGTACTACACCGGCACCGAGCACACCCCGGTGCAGGAGATCGCCGAGGCCTCCGAGACCGGCCCGGCGACGGTGGTCCTCGCCGGCACCGCGAGCGGCATGGAGAGCGCGGTCTACGCCGTCATCGCCATCGCCATCGCCATCGCCGTCGCCCTGGCGCTCGGTGGCGGGAACCTGACGTTCTCGCTCTACCTCGTCGCCCTGACCGGCATGGGCATGCTGGCGACGACCGGCGTGATCGTGTCGGAGGACACGTTCGGCCCGGTGTCGGACAACGCCGCCGGGATCGCCGAGATGTCGGGCGAGTTCCACGGCGAGCCGGAGCGGATCATGGTCAGCCTCGACGCCGTCGGCAACACGACCAAGGCCGTCACCAAGGGGTTCGCCATCGGCTCGGCGGTGATCGCCGCCGTCGCGCTGTTCGCCAGCTTCATCGAGACCGCCGGCGCCGAGCTCGGCCTCGTCGCCGAGAACCTCAAGGACGGCGTCCTGCGGTTGCCGGAGGTCGCCATCAACGTGGCCGAGCCGAAGGTGTTCATCGGCGTCCTGATCGGCGGCGCCGTGCCGTTCCTGTTCTCGGCCCTGGCGATCCGCGCCGTTGGTCGCACCGCCGCCGTCGTCGTGCAGGAGGTCCGCAGCCAGTTCGCCGACGGCGGCATCATGGCCGGCACCAAGAAGCCCGACTACGGCCCCGTCATCGACATCTGCACCGCCGCCTCGCTGCGCGAGCTCGCGACGCCGGCCCTGCTCGCCGTGCTGACTCCGGTGATCATCGGCTTCGGCATCGGCTGGCAGGCCCTCGGTGGCTTCCTGGCCGCGGTGATCCTCGTCGGCCAGTTGATGGCCAACTACCTCAGCAACTCCGGCGGCGCGTGGGACAACGCGAAGAAGTACATCGAGGACGGCCACCACGGCGGGAAGGGCTCCGATTCCCACAAGGCGGCCGTCATCGGCGACACCGTCGGTGATCCGTTCAAGGACACCGCCGGACCGGCGCTCAACCCGCTGATCAAGGTGATGAACCTGGTGTCGCTGCTGATGCTGCCGGCGATCATCAACCTCCAGGTCGACGAGAGCGCGGCCCGCTTCGTGGTGGCCGGGATCGCGCTGATCGTGCTCGCCATCGCCGTGATCTGGTCGTCGCGCAAGTCCGAGGGGATGCTGGCGGCCAACCCGGCGCAGATCCACGCGTCCGCGTCCGGGAGCTGAGTGCCCGACCCACCGATCACACCGAGGACTGATCGCCGCCGAGCGGCGCGCTGATGCTCTCCAGCCTGTCCGACTGGGCCGTCGACGTCATCGACCGCCTCGGCTACGTCGGCGTCGCGCTGCTGGTCGCGCTGGAGAACCTGTTCCCGCCGATCCCGTCGGAGATCGTCTTGCCGTTCGCCGGGTTCGTCGCCCGCGACGGCGGTGCCACGCTGCCCGGGATGATCATCGCGGCGACGATCGGCTCGGTGATCGGCGCCTGGGCGCTGTACGGCATCGCGGCGTGGATCGGCCCCGAGCGGCTGGAGCGGTTCCTGGTCCGCTACGGCAAGTGGTTCCGCCTCACGCCGGCGGACATCACCAGGGCCGAGCGCTGGTTCGACAGACGGGCCGTCGTCGCCGTCCTCGTCGGGCGGTGCGTGCCCCTGATCCGGTCATTGGTGTCCATCCCGGCCGGGTTCCGGCGCATGCCGTTCGGGACGTTCACGCTGTACACGGTGATCGGCTCGCTGATCTGGAACACCGCCTTGATCGGCGCCGGCTACCTGCTGCGCGACAACTGGGACAGCGTCGAACCCGTCCTGAACGTCGTCCAGTACGTGGTGATCGCGCTCATCGTCGCGGTGATCGCCTGGTTCCTCTGGGTCCGCGTGCTCTCCCCGTCCGCGCGCGCCGCCAGGACGAGCGACACCGATCACACCGCGCCGTAGCCCATCCGGGCGCGCTCAGTCTCAACGGACCAGCTGGGCGCGCTCAGTCTCGAATCCGAGACCTGCCGCGCCCAGATCGGGGCTTCGGGAGCGCGGTGAGCCATGCCTTCACCGTCGCCGCCACTTCGGCGTCCTTGCCCTTGAGGTCGTGGCGGCCGCCGGCGATCCAGTGATGGGTCACGGGCGCCGGGATCGTCACCGTCCAGCGCTCCAGCTCGTCGGGCGTGCCGAACGGATCACTGGTCCCGTGCACGAACAGGCACGGCACGTCGATCGCCGGCAGGTGCTCGACCCGCAACGCTTCGGGCTTGCCCGGCGGGTGCAGCGGATACGAGATCAGCGCCAGCCCACGCAGCGTCGTGGGCGGCGGCTCGCCATCGGCGCCACCGGCGACCATCGAGCACATCCGCCCGCCCATCGAGCGGCCACCGGCGACGATCACGTCATCGTCGATCGCGGCGAGCTCGTCACGGACGGCAGCCATCAGCTTCGGAGGGCGGTCGGGTGCCCGGCGGCCCTCCTTGCGATACGGGAAGTCGGCCCGCACGGTCGTCCACGACGGCCCGACCTCGCGCTCCAGGCGCACGAGCGTCGCCTGGTCCCGACCCGCCCCGGCGCCGGGGAACAGCAGCAGGTGGCTCATGGGTGGGCGAGGGCGGCGGCGTCGTTGAGGATCCGGCGGGCCTCGGCGAGCTCGAAGACGGCGGTGCTGGCGACGCTGTTGTCGCCACCGTGGTCCGGGTGGACACTGCGCATCCGGGACCGGAACTGGCCCGTGACCTCCTTCTTCGTCGGCGTCGGTGTACCGGGCGGGAAGCCCAGGACGTCGAGCGCCCACGCCCTGGGGTCGGCCAACGTCGAGAGCGCGGTCGAGTTCGTACCGGCCAGGTGCGAGATCAGCGCCGGCCCGACCGGGCCCCGCCAGCGCATCGCCTTGTGCAGCACGGGCGCGATGACGTGACGGCTGGCCACGTCGAGGCGCTCGACGGCGTAGATCGCACCGAGCACCTGGGCGATGCCGGTGCCCGTGGTGTGGAAGTCGAAGCTGATCTCCTCGCCGTCGCCGACCAGGCGGTGCGTCGAAAGCGCGAGGCCGTGACGGTCGACCTGGAAGCGGTGCCGGAGCCGGGGCTGAACGACCCGCACGTCGCGGTCGACCTGATCGATCAGGCGGTGGACGTCGGGGATGTAGTCGTCGTCGACGTCACCGATGTGGCCAGCGACGACCGCGCCGAGCAGGAGGCCACCGAAGCCGGGCGCCGGATCCACCGGCAGCACGAGGTTGCCGAGCGAGACGCGCCGCGTCGGCGCCAGCGGACGCGTGTGCCACACCTCGAGCTCGGCCAGGAGCATCACGGCAGCGTACCGTCGACACCCCCACCCGGCCCGGGCCGCGCCGGTCGCGGATCCCGGTCACCGACCGGACGGCAGTGACGCGGTCAGGAGACGAACTGGCGGACAAGGGATCGCAGCACCTGGGCGGCACCGATGATGTCCGAGGCCGACGCATCATCGTCGTCGATCAGGATCCCGACGTCGATGGCAGCGTCGACGGCCTTGGCCCACGTCGCCGTCGACACGCCATAGGGCGGCACGTTCGCCTGCAGCTGGGGGACCAGGTCGCGCAGGGCGTCGCGCCCGGCCGTGTCGTCGGGATCGCGGGCCAGGCGGTCGGCCGACGAGAACATCGTGTCCAGAGCGCCCTCCGGAGCGGCGATCGCCGCCTCCCCCGTCGCCGGCACGTACGTCCCCTGCTCGACGGCGTCGAGCAGGGCGTCGACGCTCTCCTCGGCATCCGTGGCGACGACGACGGCGTGCTCCTCCCAACGGTGCGGGACCTCGCTCTCGACGAGGCCGGCGGACAGCACGGCCCGGTCGGCGGCGGACCACTCCTCCAGCGCGTACTCGATGCCCGGATCGTCGTCGGGCAGCGGCACCGGGAACGGGCCGAGGAGCGCTTCGAGCCGCTCGAACAGCTCGTCGACGTCGGCCTCCAGGGCCTCGGGCACGACGAGCTCCTCTTCCTCCCACACGTGGGCGATGTCGGCGTCGGCCAGGGCCTCGATCAGCTCGGCCCGCTGGTCGAGCGACCACACGGTGACGTCGTAGTGGACCTTGACGGTCTCGGGGTCGTTCGGATCCCAGTCGAGCACGCCACGACGCTACCGCCGGACGATCGGCGGGTCAGCTGCAGGAGGCTCCAGGTGGTATCCCCAACTACCCTGGGGTGTGATGCCCACCTCCTCGCGCCGCCCCGATCGCAACCTCGCCATGGAGCTGGTCAGGGTCACCGAGTCCGCGGCCCTCGCCGCGTCACGATGGGTGGGGCGGGGCGACAAGAACGGCGCCGACGGCGCGGCCGTCACGGCGATGCGGACGGTGCTGTCGACCGTCACGATGGACGGCATCGTCGTCATCGGCGAGGGCGAGAAGGACAACGCCCCCATGCTCTACAACGGCGAGAACGTCGGCGACGGCACACCGCCGCTGGTCGACGTCGCCGTCGATCCGATCGACGGCACCACGCTCACCGCTCAGGGCCGCACGAACGCGCTGTCGGTCATCGCGGTCAGCGACCGCGAGTCGATGTTCGATCCCGGCCCGTCGTACTACATGGAGAAGATCGCCGTCGGTCCCGATGCCGTGGGCGCCATCGACATCACGGCGACGCCCTCGCAGAACCTGCGGTGGATCGCCAAGGCGAAGGGCGAGACCGTGCGCGACCTGACCGTCGTCATCCTCGACCGGCCACGACACGCCGCGCTGATCGACGAGGTACGCGCCAGCGGCGCCCGCATCCGACTGATCACCGACGGCGACGTCTACGGCTCGATCGCCGCCGGCTCGCCCGGCAGCGGCGTCGATGTGCTGATGGGTGTCGGCGGGACGCCCGAAGGTGTGATCTCCGCTGCGGCCCTGAAGTGCATGGGAGGCGAGATCCAGGGACGGCTGTGGCCGCGAGACGACGCCGAGCGCGCGCTCATCGAGGCGGCCGGCCTCGACCCCGCCGCCGTCCTGACGATCGACGACCTCGTCCAAGGCGACAACTGCTTCTTCGCCGCGACCGGCATCACGGATGGCCCGCTGCTCGACGGGGTGCGGTTCGACGCCCGCGGCGTCACGACCCAGAGCCTGGTGATGCGTTCGCGCAGTGGCACGGTGCGCCGGATCGACGCGCACCACCAGCTGGCCAAGCTGGCCGAGTTCTCCGAGGTCGATTACTCCTGACCCGCCGCCGACGCCGCCGAGGACCGGGTCCCACGGTCGGGGCACTCAGCCCCGCTGGATGAGGCTGCTCGCCATCCGCCGCAGGCAGCGCGGCGTGACGTTGACGGCCCAGCTGGCGCCCTTGTACAGCGCGCCGGGTACGACGAGCGCCCGGCCCTTCGCGGTCGCCTCCAGCGCGGACGTGGCCACGCGGGCGACGTCGACCCAGACGATGTCGGGGAACGCGGCCTGGTGGCGACCCGAGTTGCTGACCGCCTGGAACTCGGTCCTCACCAGCCCGGGGCACAGCGCCGTCACGACCACACCGCGGCCGGACACCTCCTGGTGCAGGCTCTCGCTGAGGCTCGTGACGTAGGCCTTCGTGGCCGCGTACACGGCGAGTCGCGGCGCCGGCTGGAAGCCGGCGAAGCTCGACGTGTTGAGCAACCAGCCCCGCCCCCGGGGCAGCATCGACGCCAGCGCGGCGTGAGCCAGGCGGGTCAGGGCGTCGACGTTCACCGCGATCTCGCGGCTGAGCCGCTCGACGTCCAGCTCGGCGAAGTCACCGCTGGTGCCGAACCCGGCGTTGTTCACGACGAGCTCGACCGGTCGGTCGCCCCGCGCGATGCGGGTGGCAACGGCGCTCACACCGGCGCGCGTGGCCAGGTCGGCGACCAGCACCTCGACCGAGCCGAGCTCCTCGGCGAGCGCCTCGAGCCGGTCCCGACGGCGGGCGACGGCAACGACCGGCACGCCGGCGGCGACGAGTTGGCGGGTGAGCTCCTCGCCGATGCCGCTCGATGCGCCCGTCACGAGCGCGGTGTGGAACGGGTACCGGGCGGTCATCCGCCGACCGTATCCGCCCGACTGCCTGCCGGTCAGCGGAGGGATCGGCGCCGGGCGGCGACCCACAGGACCGCGCCGGTCGCGATCGAGCCGAGCGCGACGACCACGAGCGCCATCACCGCGGAGCCGGTCCGCGCCAGTGTGCCGCTGGCGGCAGCCACCGATGTGCTGGTGGCCGCCGTGCCCGAGCCGCGCGACACCACCAAGCGCCCGCCGCCAGGCCAGCCGCCTGCGTTCACCCGCCTGCGTTCACCCGCCTGCGTTCAGCCGCCGGCGTTCAGCCGACGGCGACGCCCGCGAACGCGACCCCACGGTGGGTGGCCAGCCGTTCGGCCTCGTCGTCGACGCGCCGTCGCACCGTCGGCGTGAGCGCCACCCACGGATCGACGGCGACGGTCAGCTTCGACCCCGACTGCCGCGGACGCCAGGTGCCCACGACCTCACCGCCGTCGACGATCGCGCCGGGTCGGCCGAGCGTGCGCCACAGGTCCTTGCGGTGCGCTCCGTCCGCGACGAGCAGCTCCCGGTCACGCAGCTGGAGGTACCCGTCGAACGGCCCGAGCAGACGCACGACGGGAGCGGCCCGACCGGCCCCGGTCAGCGCGTCGACGTCCTCGGCCAGGACGAACCGGGACCCCTTCGCCGCGCCTCGCACGGTGACCTCGACCGCGTCGTCGGGCCAGTGGGCCTCGACGTCCTTGACCGTGGCGTCGACGAACGCCGCCACCTCCTTCACGCTGATCGGGCCGTAGAACGCCAGCTGGCGGCGGATGACGTCGAACCGGGGGTCGGCATCCCCACCGAGATGGCGGTAGCGCGGTGCGCGCATCTTCGGGATCCGCCGCAGCACGGGCGGCGACGTCCCGGGCTCGAGCTCCAGGCCGGCCTGCAGCGCGGCGAGCCGGAACGGCATCTCGAACGTGTGCGTGGCGTGACACGGCACGCACGTGCGCAGGTACGGATCGTCGAGCGCCCCGGTGAGAGCCGACGACAGGTCACCTTTGCTCGTCGGCCGGGCGACGATCTCACGCATGTGACCGGCGACGACGTCGAGCGCGTCGAGCACGCCGATTCCGGCCGCCTTGAGCGGTTTGGCGGCGTCGTACATGCGCTTCGCGGCGTCGGCCTCCGACAGGGGGGCGGTGGCGGTGGCGACGGCCGCCAGGTCAGCCCGGCGGTACGCGTGCGGGGCTCCCCGCAACGTCCAGGCGATCGCTACGTCACGGCCACGGCCGCCGAAGCCTCCGTCGTACCCTCGGCACGCCAGCGCCCAGGCGGCGCCGTCGGGACCGCTGTCCTGCACTCCGAGATCGAGCAGCGCGACGTCGGCCACGTTCGTCACGCGGCCCGGCTCGCGGTCGAGCTGGTGGCGCGCGAACCGGTACCGCAACACGGCCGTCCGGTCGACGGTGGTCACGGTCGCGGCGGTCAGCTGACCAGGATCGACACGGTGTTGTGGCTGACCTCGACGAAGCCGCCCTCGATGTCGAAGCGCTGCACGGTGCCGTCCGCCAGGTACACCCTCGTCTCACCGGGAGCCAACGTGCCGAGGAACGGTGCGTGGCCGGCCAGGAAGGCGACGTCGCCCTCTGTCGTGCGCGTGATGACCTGGGTGGCCTCGCCGTCGAACAGGACCTGCTCGGGCGAGACGACGGCGACGTTCACGTCGCCGTCCCGGTACGAACGGACGGCCGCACCGTCAGGAGCCTTCCTGCAGGCTCTTGGCCTTGGCCAGCACCTGCTCGACGCCGCCGACGTTCAAGAACGCCTGCTCCGGCACCTCGTCGAGATCGCCGTTGGCGATCGCCTCGAAGCTCTCGACCGTGTCGGCCACCGGCACGTACTCGCCCGTGAGGCCGGTGAAGACCTCGGCCACGAAGAACGGCTGCGACAGGAAGCGCTGGATCTTGCGAGCCCGGTAGACCGTCGAGCGGTCCTCCTCCGAGAGCTCGTCGAGCCCGAGGATGGCGATGATGTCCTGCAGCTCCTTGTAGCGCTGGAGGATCTCCTGGACGCGGCGGGCCACTGCGTAGTGGTGGTCGCCGACGACCTCCGGGGACAGGATCGTCGACGTCGACGCCAACGGGTCCACGGCGGGGTAGATGCCGAGGGCGGCGACCTGCCGGGACAGCTCGGTCGTCGCGTCGAGGTGGGTGAACGTCGTGAACGGCGCCGGGTCGGTGTAGTCGTCGGCCGGCACGTAGACGGCCTGGAGCGACGTGATCGAGCGGCCCTTCGTCGACGTGATGCGCTCCTGCAGCTGGCCCATCTCGTCGGCCAACGTCGGCTGGTAGCCCACGGCCGACGGCATGCGGCCGAGCAGCGTCGACACCTCCGAGCCGGCCTGCACGAAGCGGAAGATGTTGTCGACGAACAGCAAGACGTCCTGGTTCTGGACGTCACGGAAGTACTCGGCCATGGTCAGCGCCGAGAGGGCGACGCGCAGGCGGACGCCCGGCGGCTCGTCCATCTGGCCGAACACGAGGGCCGCCTTCTCGAACACGCCGGATTCCATCATCTCGAGCCGCAGGTCGGTGCCCTCGCGGGTGCGCTCACCGACGCCGGCGAACACCGAGACCCCGCCGTGCTGCGAGGCGACCCGGTTGATCATCTCGGTGATGAGCACGGTCTTGCCGACGCCGGCGCCGCCGAACAGGCCGATCTTGCCGCCGGCCACGTACGGCGTGAGCAGGTCGATGACCTTGATGCCGGTCTCGAACATGCGTGCCGAAGGCTCCAACGCGTCGAACGACGGCGCGTCACGGTGGATCTCCCAGCGTTCCATGTCGTCGAACTCGGCGTTGTCGGCGTCGAGCGCATCGCCCCAGGCGTTCCAGATGTGCCCGAGCACCCGCTCCCCCACGGGCACGCGGATGCCGTGGCCGGTGTCGCGCACCGCGGTGCCGCGGGTCAGGCCGTCGGTCGGCTTCATGCACACCGCGCGCACGCGACCCTCGCCGAGCTGCTGGGCGACCTCGGCGAGGACGGTGATCGTCTCGCCTCCGAGGGCGATGTCGAACTCCAGTGCGTGGTTGATCTCGGGCAGCGACCCGCGGGGGAACTCGACGTCGATCACCGGGCCGGCGATGCCGACGACACGGCCATCGGTGCTGCGCCCGCTCGTGGTCGGTGCGTTCTCGGTGATGGTCATACCGCTCCTCCTGAGAGAGCTTCGGCCTCGATGCTGTCGAGGATGCGGATCGCCGGCGTCTCGTGGCCGGCCCCGAGGGCTTCGGCTCCGCTGACGATCTCCATGATCTCGGTCGTGATGGCGTCCTGGCGGGCGCGGTTCATGATGCGGCTGAGCGTCTTGATCAGCTCCTCCGCGTTGTCGGTGGCCGCCTTCATCGCCCGCTGGCGGAAGGCGTGCTCGGATGCCGCGGCGTTGAGGAGCGCGGCGTAGATGCGGGCCTCGACGTAGCTCGGCAAGAGCGTCTCGAGGATGGTGGCCGGATCGGGCTCGAACTCGTAGTCACCCGGTGGCTGGTCGGACGTGCCGGCGCTGCGACCGTCACCACCGGCGACCGTGTCGGTCGACAGAGGCACCAGCGGTCGCAGCACGACCTCCTGGTTGCCGGCGCTGACGAAGCGGGTGTAGACGAGCTCGACGCGGTCGACCTGTCCGCTCGTGAAGAGGTCGACGACGTGGGCCCCGATGCGCTTGGCGTCGGCGTGGGCCGGGCTGTCGGAGAAACCGGCGAAGCCCTCGCCGAGCGTGTAGCCGCGGAAGCGGAAGTAACCCTCGGCCTTGCGTCCGACCGGGATCACCTGGTACGCCTTGCCGGCCAGCACGTCGGCCTTGATCTCACCCTCGGCAGCCCGCTGCACACCGGTGTTGTAGCCACCGCACAGGCCGCGGTCGGCGGCCAGCACGACGTACGCCGTCGAGCGGACGACGTCGCGCCCGGCGAGGAGCGGCGCGCCCTGCCCGGCGCCGGCGGCCGCGAGGTCGCGCACGACGTCGGTGATCTTCTCCGAGTACGGCACGGCAGCCTGGACCCGATTCTGGGCCTTGACGATGCGTGACGCTGCGATCAGCTCCATCGCGCGGGTGATCTTCTTCGTGGACTGGATCGTGCGGATCCGCCCCCGAAGGATGCGTTCCTGGCCACCGGGCATGGGACTAGGACCCTCTCTCCGACGTGACGTCGGACCACCGCGCGCGGGACCACCAGCCACCGCTCCGGGCCGCCGCTCGACGTGGCGCCACCCGCGCGCTGCGGACGGGGGCCGAAGCGGTCACTGCTTCCCGATCGGTCCGCGGCATGGTGGGTGTCATCGTCGACATCATTCCGTGGCGAGGGTCTTGTGCGACGTGGCCTCGCCGACCTCGTCGGCCTGCGTCGCCAACGGGTCCACCGCGGTCGTGGCATCGGTCAGTTGGAACTGGGCCTTGAACTGGCCGATCGCATCGCCGAGGTCGTCAGGCACGCCGGCTGTCTTGAGGCTGTCGAGCAGGCTGCCGTGGCGGCTGCGGAAGAAGTCGAGCAGTTCGGTCTCGAACCGCTTCACGTCGCTCACCGGGACGTCGTCGATGTAGCCGCGGGTGCCGGCGTAGATCGACACGACCTGCTCCTCGACGGGCATCGGGTTGTTCAGCGGCTGCTTGAGCAGCTCGACCAGCCGGTAGCCGCGGGCGAGCTGGGCCGCCGAGACGGCGTCGAGCTCGGAGCCGAACGTGGCGAACGCTTCGAGCTCACGGAACTGGGCCAAGTCGAGCTTGAGCGTCCCCGCCACCGCCTTCATCGACTTGATCTGGGCTGCACTGCCGACCCGGGACACCGAGTTGCCGACGTCGACGGCCGGCCGCACCCCGGACTTGAACAGGTTGTCCTGCACGTAGACCTGGCCGTCGGTGATCGAGATCACGTTGGTCGGGATGTACGCCGAGATGTCGCCGGCCTTGGTCTCGATGATCGGCAGCGCGGTCATCGAGCCGGCGCCGTTCTCGTCGGACAGCTTGGCGGCCCGTTCGAGCAGACGGCTGTGGAGGTAGAACACGTCGCCGGGGTAGGCCTCACGGCCCGGCGGGCGGCGCAGCAGCAGCGACACCTGGCGGTAGGCCTCGGCCTGCTTCGACAGGTCGTCGTACACGATGAGGGCGTGCTCGCCGTGCTCCATCCAGTGCTGGCCCATGGCGCAGCCGGCGTACGGCGCGAGGTACTTGAACGGCGCAGGGTCGGCGGCCGGTGCCGTCACGACGACCGTGTAGTCCATCGCACCGTTCTGGCGCAGCGTCTCCACGGTCTGGGCGACCGTCGAGCCCTTCTGCCCGATCGCCACGTAGATGCACTTCACGCCCTGACCCTTCTGGTTCAGGATCGTGTCGATGGCGATGGTCGTCTTGCCCGTCTTGCGGTCGCCGATGATCAGCTCGCGCTGGCCGCGGCCGATCGGGGTCATCGCGTCGATGGCCTTGATGCCGGTCTGCAACGGCTCGCCGACGGGCTGGCGACCCATGATGCCGGGCGCCTGGATCTCCATGCGCCGCATCTGCGTACCGACGAGCTCGCCCTTGCCGTCGACCGGCTCGCCGAGCGCGTTCACGACGCGGCCGAGCACCCCGTCGCCGACGGGCACCGAGAGGATGCGGCCGGTCGACTTGACGGTCTGCCCCTCCTCGATCTCGTCGACGTCGCCGAGGACGACGGCGCCGATGGAGCCCTCGTCCAGGTTCAGGGCGAGACCGACGGTGCCGTCCTCGAACTCCAGCAGCTCGTTCACCGCGGCGTCGGGCAGGCCCGACACGCGGGCGATGCCGTCGCCGATCTCGGAGACGCGACCGACGGTGCGGGCCTCGAGCGACGGCTCGAAGCCTTCGAGGTTCTTCGTCAGCGCCGATGCGATGTCGGCGGCGGAGAGGGTCAGTTCAGCCATCAGCGTTCCTTCAGAGACGAGACTTGAGCTGGTCGAGGTGGGTGCGGACGGTGCCGTCGATGACGGTGTCGCCCACGGTGGCCACGAGCCCGCCGAGCACGGAGGGGTCGACGACGACCTTGAGGTTGACGTTCTTGCCGGTCGCGTTCGCCAGGGCGGCGCGCAGGCGGTCCTGCTGGTCGGCGGTCAGCTCGACGGCCGAGCGGACCTCGGCGATCTCACGGTCCTTGGAGCTGGCCGCCCGTTGGACCATGCGGTCGACGATCGCCGGGAGGTCCTTGCCGTGACCGGAACCGACGACCATCGAGATCAGCTGCACCGTCGTCGGCGTCGCCTTGTCCCCGAGGAGGTCCTCGACGATCGCCTGGCGCCTGGCCGGGGGGATCTGGTCGTCGGAGAGCGCGGTGCGCAGCTCATCGCTGGCCTCGTAGGACCGGGCGAAGCGGAACAGCTCGTCTTCGACCTCGTCCAGCGTGCCCTCGGCCTTGGCGACCTCGAACAGGCCGCGGGCGTAGCCGTCGATGCGGGCGTCGTTCGCGCTCATGAGCTGGCACCAACCTTGGCGATGAAGTTCTCGACGAGGCGCTGCTGCGCGGCGGCGTCCATCGTGCGGGCGACGACCTGGTCGGCCGCGGCACTTGCGAGTCGGGAGATCTCACCACGGAGCTCGTCGTTGAGCCGCGAGCCCGCCGCGGTGGCGTCGGCATCCGCCTTGGCCTCCATGTCGGCGATCTCCGCGGTCAGGCGCGTGCGGCCGTCGGCCAGCAGCGCGGCGGCCTGCTCGTCGGCCTCGGCGAGCAGGCGGCGGCGCTCGCCGTCGATGTCGCCGAGGGCGGCGCGGATGCGGGCCGCCTCGGCGTCGGCATCAGCCTTGGCCTTGGCCGAGTCGTCGAGCTCACCCTGCACCTTGGCCGTGCGGTCGGCGAACGCCTGCTTGGCCAGCGGACCGGCCTTCCAGACGAGGAGCCCGATGATGATGATCGACGCCAGCGAGCCGTAGATGAGCTCGGCCTGCTCGGGCCAGATCCAGCTGTGGGACGTGTAGCCCTTGTCGTCGATCCCGTGCTCGGCCAGCGGGGCGATGGCGCCGTAGACGCCGGCGAGGCTCATCGCGACACCCCTGCGCTCATCACCGCGGCGACGGCGTCGCTGACGACCTGCGGGTCGGGCGCCTGGCCGGTGGCCAGCTCGCCGGCTCGTGCGGCCACGGCCCGCACCGCGCTCTCGACGTCGGCCTCGACCGCCATGCGCAGCTGCTCGGCCTCGGTCGCCGCGGCGGCCCGCTTCTCGGCGATGCGGGTGTTGGCCGCCGCGAGCTGCTCGGACCGCTCGGCGTCCAGCGTCGAACGAGCGGCTTCGATGCGCTGCTGGGCCTCGCCCCGGATCGAGACCAGCTGGGCCTCGTACTGGGCGACCGCGGCGCGGGCGTCGTCGGTGACCTTCTCGGCCTGCTCGTGCCCCTCGCGGATCGAGAAGTAACGGGCGTCCATCGACTTGCGCAGCTTGGGGTACAGGGCGTAGCGCAAGACGAGCGCGAACACGATGAACGACCCGAATCCCCAGACGACTTCCTTGAGCTCCGGGAAGATCGGGTTGAGGTCCTTCTCGGGAACCTCCTCGTGCGCCTCCGCGCCGCCCTCATCGGCGGCGAAGTGGACGGTGACCGCGGCGTCGGGGACGCTCACGGTTGCGACGGCTGTCAGCACGTCAACACCCCTCTCTCATGGGCTCTTCGTCGGGACGGACGGACGGACGGGATCAGGCGAACTTCAAGAGGATGAAGACCACGAAGCCGATCAGTGCGAGCGCCTCGGTGAAGGCGATGCCGAGGAACATCGTGGTGCGGACCATGCCGGCCGCCTCGGGCTGGCGGGCCATCGCCTCGACGGACTTGCCGACGAGGTAACCGATGCCGATGCCGGGTCCGATGGCGGCGATGCCGTACGCGAACCCGGCGCCGATGGCGGCGTTGGCGTTCTTGACGTCAGCCGGGTCTTCGACCTGCTGGATGACGAGGCTGAGGGCTTCCATTGGGGTTGCTTTCTCCTGGACTTGCTGGATTGGGGAGATCAGTGGGCGTGGGTGGTGGCGAGCTCTTCGGCGTGCACGCCGAACTCGGCGTCGTCGAGGGCGTGGTCATCGCCATGGCCTTCCATCGACGAGCCGATGTAGACCGCGGCGAGGATCGTGAAGATGTACGCCTGCAGGAAGGCGACCAGGATCTCGAAGGCGGTCAGGAACATCAACATGCCGAACGGCAAGATGCCCATCGGGATGAAGAAGATCTTGTTCGTCTCGGCCTGGAACAGCGCCTCGCTGAGCAGGCTGAACGTCACGAGCAGGATGTGGCCGGCCATCATGTTCGCCATCAGTCGGACGGTGTGGCTGAACGGGCGGATGAGGATGGTCGACACGAACTCGATGACGCCGACGAGTGGCTTCAGCCCCGTCGGGACGTCGGGTGGCCAGATGAGGTGGCCGAAGTAGGCGGCGCCCTGGTGCTTCAGGCCGACGCCGATGAAGATCACCCACACGAGCAGGCTGAGGCACAGCGGGATGGCGATGCGGGCCGTCGCCGGCATGTAGATGATCGGGATGATGCCCGGCGCGTTGCACAAGTAGATGAACACGAACAGGCTCACCATGAACGGCGTCCACCGCAGGCCCTTGTGCCCCATCGTCGGCATCACGATCTGGTCCTCGATGAACTCGACGATGATCTCGGCCAGGTTGCGCACACCGGTCGGTGCCTTGCTGCCGTCCTTGCGGGCGGCGAGCAGGAAGATGACGATGCCGATCAATGCCGCGGCAACGGCGATCAACGCGACCTTGTTGAAGGTCGGGAAGAGGTCCTTCCAGCGAAGGATGGCGTTGATCGGCGGGAACTCGAGTGCGAACACGTGTTGATCCGTTTCCGTGATGTTTCGCGGGTGCGTCGTCGATTACGAGTGGGGGCGGGCGGGCTTGAGACCGGGGTGGGCGAGGGAGATGGCCACGTACTTCATCTCCCAGAAGAGCAGCCCGAGGTGCGTGACGATGATGGTCGCTCCGAGCGCCGGGAGTGAAATCCAAGCGGCGTCCTTGACGAGGTAGACGGCGAGGAAGATGAGTCCGAGGCGGATGAGGTAGCCGAACAGGGTGGCCGCCATCAGCAGGCCGAGCGAGATGCGGGCGGCCATGGAGATGATCGCCGCGGCGATCGCGAAGTTGGCGAGGACCAGCGCGATGCCGTACGCCGCCGACCATGCTCCGTCGCCGCCCCAGATGACGGCGCAGATGCCGATCAGGACCGGAGCCACGACCAGGCCCCGTTTGACCATGTCGGTGGAGATGCTGACCTCGGTCGACGGGCCGTCGAGCCGGGTCGTGAAGACGTCGGCGTGGGTCTCGCTCATGATGAGCGTCCTCCGGCGGAGGAGCGGTCGGCTCGCTCGGCCTCGAGCCGCTCCATGCGGGCCACGTACTGGTACTTGATGCTGATGAAGAACCCGATCGAGGCCACGACGGTGAGCCCGATCATGAACCACGGGGTCGTGCCGAGCCAGTGGTCGATGGCGAAACCGATGCCGAAGAACAGCAGCACCGTCAGTGCGATGTCCATCCCTCGTCCGAACGTGTCGTCGGACCCGGTGGCGCGGGGTTTCGTCAGGTGCTGCTTCATCGGCGTTGATGATCGTCCACGCAGCGGGCGGCTGCTTGTGAACGCAGGAACAAGCTACCGCGACGGCGCCGCCGAACGCAATTCCCCCGCAGGTCAAGATGGGACGAAGATCGCGAGATGACGACGACCTCGGCCGACACGTTCCGTGCTCTGCATCGGCTCGGTGACCCGCTCGTGATGCCCAACGCCTGGGACGCCGGATCCGCCCGGCTGTTCGAGTCGCTCGGGTTCCTGGCGGTCGCCACGACGAGCTCGGGCTTCGCGGCGACGCTCGGTCGCCTCGACGGCGGCGTCACGGCGGCCGAGGCGATCGATCACACGGCGGCCCTGGTCGCGGCGACGTCGCGACCGGTCAACGCCGACCTCGAGGACTGCTTCGCCGACGATCCGGCCGGCGTGGCGGCCACGATCGCCGCCGCCGCGGGGGCCGGCGCCGCCGGCGCATCCGTCGAGGACTTCACGCGGCGCCGCGAGGCGCCGATCCACGACATCGCGCTGGCCACCGAGCGCGTCGCGGCAGCGGTCCAAGCGGCCGGCCCGAGCGGGCTGGTCGTCACGGCGCGGGCCGAGAACCTGATCCGCGGCGTCGACGACCTGGCCGACACGATCCGGCGCCTGCAGGCCTATCAGGAGGCCGGGGCCGACGTCCTCTACGCCCCCGGGCTGGCGACGGTCGACGCCGTGCGGGCCGTCGTGACATCCGTCGACCGGCCGGTCAACGTGCTCCTGCGCCCGGGAGGACCCGTCGTCGGCGCGCTGGCCGACGCCGGGGCGGCCCGGGTCTCGGTCGGCGGGGCGCTGGCGTGGGTGGCCTGGGGCGCGGTCGCAACCGCGGCGCGCGAGCTGCTGGTCGAGGGCACGAGCAGCTGGAGCCCACTGTCGACGGCCGGCAACGAGGCGGCGCACCGCGCCCTCGGTTGACCGTCGCGCCGGCGCGCTGTCAGTGCGCGCCGTTGCCGTTGGCGCGACGCCGGCGCACCGACGGGTGCAGCACGGTGTAGAGGACGATCCCGATCGCGACCATCCCGAACGGCAGGTACGTGGGGTTCTCGCCGGACAGGACCGGATAGAGGACGAACGCCGAGAGCAGGCCGGTCCACGTCCACAGGATGAGGACGCTGCGGCGGTGGCCGTGCCCGAGGTTCATCAGCCGGTGGTGGAGGTGGCCCTTGTCGGCGACGTCGAGCGCCTTGCGGCGCGTCGCCCGCCGGATGATCGCGAAGGCCAGATCGAGCACCGGGATGCCGAGGATGAAGAGCGGCAGCACGAGCGGGGCGAGGAAGAAGAACGTCTGGCCGATGAAGCGCTGATCGGTGTCGGCCCGGCCGCCGACGACGCTGGTCGACACGGCGAGCAGCAGCCCGAGGAGCAACGCCCCGCTGTCTCCCATGAAGATGCGCGCCGGGTTGAAGTTGTGCGGGAGGAACCCGAGGCACAGCCCGACGGCGACGATCGCGACAAGCGGCCCGATGTTGGGCTCGCGCAGCAGGTCGAGGGTGCTGAGCTTCTGGCTGTAGAGGAAGAACGCGCCGGCGCCGATGGCGACGATCCCCGCCGCCAATCCGTCCAGGCCGTCGATGAGGTTGATCGCCTGGGTCAGACCGAGCAGCCAGAGCACCGTGACGAGTGGGATCCAGTCGTCGGAGAGCACGAACACGCCGAGGAACGGCAGGCGGAAGTAGTACATCGTCACGCCGAACCAGACGAGGACGAGCGCGGCGACCACGGTGCCGGTCACCTTGGCCGGCGCGGACAGACCTTTGACGTCGTCGTACAGGCCGACGGCGATGATCACGGTCGCCGCCAGGACCACGCCCTGGGGCTCGGAGTTCCGGGCGAACAGCGGGTCGAACGTGTCCCACAGGCGAGCGACGGTGAGGGCGACGAGGAAGCCGATGTACATCGCCAAGCCGCCGACCGCCGGGATCGGCGCCGTGTGCACGGTCCGCTCGTTCGGTTCGTAGAGCCAGCCCCGCCACCGGGCCAGCCAGCTCACCAACGGCGTGGCGAGGAACGTCGCGAATCCCGCCGCCAGGCCGACGATGAGGTAGGCACCCACTGACGGCACGAGCCGTGAGCCTACGAGTCCGACCCCTGCGGCCGGGGTTCATCGCCGCGCCCGGCCTGCCGAACTGGGCGCGGAGGGTCTCGGATTCGAGACCAGGCGCGCCCAGACGGGCGGATGGGACTGAGCGCGCCCAGATCGGGTCAGGCGCCGTGCGGGTAGGCGGGGAACCGCGCGCAGAGCGTGGCGACCTCGGCCTTGATCGCGGCCAGGGCGGCGGCGTCGCCCGGGTCCTGCAGGGCACGGCCGATGAACGAGGCGATCTCCGCCATCTGCGGCTCCTCCATCCCCTGCGTCGTCACCGACGGGGTGCCGATGCGCAAGCCGCTCGTCACGAACGGGCTGCGCGGGTCGTCGGGGATGGTGTTCTTGTTCAACGTGATCCCGGCTTCGTCGAGCGTCGTCTGGGCGACCTTGCCGGTCAGCTCGGCGTCGAAGGGCTGGAGGTCGACGACCATCATGTGGTTGTCGGTCCCGCCCGACACGAGGCGGAACCCCTCCCCCGCCAACGCGCCGGCGAGCGCCGACGCGTTCGTCACGATCTGGTTGGCGTACTCCTTGAACGACGGGTGGGCGGCTTCCCGGAAGGCCACCGCCTTGCCGGCGATGACGTGCTCGAGCGGCCCGCCCTGCCAGCCCGGGAACACCGCTTTGTCGATCGCCTTGGCGTGCGCCGCCTTCGACACGATGCAGCCGCCACGCGGGCCGCGCAGCGTCTTGTGGGTCGTGAACGTCACGACATCGGCGTACGGCACCGGGTCGGGGGCCGCACCGCCGGCGATCAGGCCGGCGATGTGGGCGGCATCGAACATGAACAGCGCGCCGACCTCGTCGGCGATCGCCCGGAACGGCTCGGGATCGAGGCGCCGCGGGTACGACGTCGTGCCGGCCACGATCATCTTCGGCCGATGCTCCAGGGCCAGGTCGCGAACCTGGTCCATGTCGATGCGCTCGTCGCCGGGCGTGACCTTGTACGCGACGAAGTGGTAGAGCAGGCCGCTGGCGTTGACCGGCGAGCCGTGGGTCAGGTGGCCGCCGTGGTCGAGCGACAGTCCGAGCACCGTGTCGCCCGGTTCGAGCAGCGCCTGGTACACGCACATGTTGGCGTTGGCTCCGGAGTGCGGCTGGACGTTGGCGTGCTCGGCGCCGAACAGCGCCTTGACCCGCTCGATGGCCAGCGCCTCGACATCGTCGATGACCTGGTTGCCGCCGTAGTACCGCTTGCCCGGGTAGCCCTCGGAGTACTTGTTGGTCAGCACCGACCCCACGGCGCGCATGACCGCAGGCGACGTGAAGTTCTCGCTGGCGATGAGCTGCAGGCCGGTGGTCTGGCGCTCGAGCTCTCGGGCGAGCAGCGCCTCGACCTCGGTGTCGGGCTCGGTGTCGGATGGGAACGGCATGGGGACTCCAGTCAGAAGTCGGCTTCGAGGTCGGTGATCTGGGCGACGCGCCGGGCGTGGCGCCCGCCGTCGAAGGGGGTGGCGAGGAACGTGGCGAGGATCTCCTCGGCCAGCCCGACGCCGACGACGCGGGCGCCGATGGACAGCACGTTGGCGTCGTTGTGGGCCCGCGCGTAACGGGCCGTGAAGAGGTCGTTGCACAACGCGGCCCGCACACCCCGGACCTTGTTGGCAGCCAGCTGCTCGCCCTGGCCGCTGCCGCCGACCACGATCCCGAGCTCGACGTCGCCGTCCCGGACGGAGCGGCCGACGGCCGAGCAGTAGATCGGATAGTCGACGGGGGCGGTCGAATCGGTCCCGTGGTCGACCACGTCGTCACCGCGCTCGCGGAGCAGCGAGACGATGTGCGACTTCAGATCGAACCCGGCGTGATCGGCCCCGATCGCGATGCGTGCCATGAGCACCCGATCCTAGAGCGATGCCCGGCGCACCCTAGGGTGGATCGGTGATGATCGACCCGCGGACGCCGGTCCTCGTGGGGGTCGGCCAGTTCCTGCACCACGCCGCCGGACTCGACGACGCGCTCGAACCGGTGGCCCTGATGGAGGCCGCGATCAGCGCCGCGGCGACGGACGCCGGGCTTGACGGCCCACCCGCCTTCGACTCGATCCGCGTCGTCAGCTCGCTGTCGTGGAAGTACGGCAACCCGGGGTGGGTGATCGCCGAGCGCCTCGGCCAGGCGCCTCGCCAGCTGGCGTACACGACGTCGGGTGGCAACACCCCTCAGACGCTGCTCAACACCACCGCGGGCGACATCGTCGCCGGTCGGCTCGACGTCGCCCTGCTCACGGGTGGCGAGGCGTGGCGCACCCGCACCCGCGCCCGCCGGGAGGGCGCCATCCTCGATTGGGCCAAGGCGCCCGACGGCGTCCCCCCGGTGATGCTGGGCGACGACTTCGACATGACCCACCCGGTCGAGGCCGACCGCGGCGTCTACCTGCCCGTGCAGGTGTACCCGATGTTCGAGTCGGCGATCCGCGCCGCGGCCGGTCGAACCCCCGACGAGCACCTCGCGATCATCAGCGAGATCTGGGCCCGCTTCAGCGCGGTGGCCACCGGCAACCCGGCGGCCTGGAGCCGCGAGCCGAAGACGGCCGAGGAGATCCGCACCACGTCGCCCCAGAACCGGCTGATCGGGCTCCCGTACCGCAAGTACATGAACTCGAACAACGACGTCGACATGGCCGCCGCCCTGATCGTCTGCTCGGTCGAGGCGGCCCGCCGGCTCGGCGTCGCCGAGGACAGGTGGGTGTTCGTCCACAGCAGCGCCGACTGCCACGAGCACGCCTACGCCTCCAACCGTGACACGTTCGCCCGGACACCGGCGATCGAGATGGGCGGGCGGGCCGCGCTGGAGGCAGCCGGCCTGACGATCGACGACATCTCCGTCGTCGACCTCTACTCGTGCTTCCCGGCCGCCGTGCAGCTCGGCGCCCAGTCCCTCGGGCTGTCGACCGACCAGCAGCTGACGCGGACCGGCGGCCTGGCGTTCGCCGGCGGGCCGTGGAACAACTACGTGATGCACGCGATCGCCACGGTCGTCGGCGATCTCCGGGATCGTCCCGGCGAGCACGGCCTGGTGTGGGCGAACGGCGGCTACGCCACGAAGCACGCGTTCGGTGTGTACGGGACCGAACCGCCGGCAGCCGGCTACCGCCACGCCGGTCCGCAGGCCGCCATCGACGCGCTGCCGTGGCGCGACCTCGCGGTCGCCGACGACGCGCTCGGCCCGGTGACGATCGAGGCCTACACCGTGATGCACGACCGCGACGGCACGCCGGAGCAGGCGATCGCGACGTGCCTCCTGCCGGACGGCCGTCGGGCGTGGGCCACCTCGGGCCGGCCCGACGTGCTGGGCGCGCTGCTCGACGGTGAGTGGGTCGGCTACCCCGCGACCATCGGCGCGGAGAGCGAACTGCACGTCTGAACTGCACGTCTGAGGCATGGCAGGCTGTCGGCCGTGGGCGTGCGGATGATCCTCGACTGCGATCCCGGTCACGACGACGCCGTCGCCATCGTGGTGGCCGCCCGCCACGCCGAGCTCGTCGGGATCACGACCGTCGGCGGCAACGCGTCGCTCGAACGCACCACCTACAACGCCCTCGTGATGCGCGACCTGCTCGGCATCGACGTGCCGGTGCACAGCGGCACCGCAGGGCCACTGGTCGACGAGCTGCAGATCGGACCGGACATCCACGGCGCCAGCGGCCTCGACGGTGCCGACCTCCCGGCACCGACCCGGCCCCTCGACGGCACCGACGCGGTCGAGTTCCTCGTCGAGACGTGCCGCTCAGAGGAGGGGATCTGGCTCGTCGTCATCGGTCCCGAGACGAACGTCGCGCTCGCCCTGGCGAAGGCGCCGGACCTCGCGGCGCGGGTCGCCGGCATCTCCGTCATGGGCGGCGGGTCGTTCGGCAACCGCACAGCTTTGGCCGAGTACAACATCTGGGCCGACCCCGAAGCGGCCGCTGCGGTGTTCACCTGCGGCGCGCCCATCGTGATGGCCGGCCTCGACGTGACCCACCAGCTGCTGGCGACGCCCGCCCGCATCGACGCCGTCCGCCGCCAGCCCGGCCGGCTCGCCGCGGTCCTCGCCGACCTGTTCGTCTTCTTCTCGGCCAGCTACATCCGGCGTCACGACGACATCGCCGGGGCCGCCCTCCACGACCCGTGCGCTGTGCTCGCCCTGACCCACCCCCACCTCTTCGAGCGTCGCCACCTGCACGTGGCCGTCGAGACGTCCGGCGTGCTCACGCGGGGCATGACGGTGATCGACCGCCGGACGTTGCGCGATCGCCCGCCGGCGAACTGCGACGTGCTGACGCACGTCGATGCCGACGCCGCGTTCGACGTGATCGCCGCGGCCATCGGCTCGTTCGCCTGATCAGCCGCCGGGGACGACGAGCCCGGCGTCGAACGCCAGCACGATCGCGGCCGCCCGGTCGCGCGCCCCGAGCTTCGTGAAGATGCTGCCCACGTGGCCCTTGACCGTGCGTTCGCCGACGATGAGCGCCGCGGCGATCTCGGTGTTCGACGCGCCGCGAGCCATGAGCCTCAGCACGTCCAGCTCACGCTCGGACAACGCGCCGAGTGCAGCGGTCGGCGGGTCGGCCGGGCGGGCGTGGCGCAGCGCAGCCATCAGTCGCGGCGTCACGCGCGGGTCGAGCCACGAGCCGCCGTCGGCGACCGTCCGGATGGCCCGGATGATGTCGTCGGCGCTCGTGTCCTTGAGCAGGAACCCGGCGGCGCCGGCCTCGACGGCGCCCCACAGGACGTCGTCGTCGTCGAACGTCGTGAGCACGAGCACCGGCGGGCCGTCGGCATCGCGGATCCGTCGCGTCGCCACCAGCCCGTCCATGACCGGCATCCGGACGTCCATCAACACGATGTCGGGCCGGTGGTCAGCGACGGCGACGAGGCCGAGCTCGCCGTTCCCGGCCTCCGACGCGACCGTGATGCCGGGCTCGGTGGACAAGATGAACGAGATCCCGGCCCGCACCAACGGCTGGTCGTCCACGAGGACGACGGTCAGTGGGCGTGTGGTTCCGTGCTGGTCAGCCACGTGACCTCGTCGGGCGGACCGTCCGCGACCACGGCGAGCGCGTCGCGGTCGAGCGCGTCGGCGTCGAGCATGGGCAGCCGGGCGACGACGCGCCATCCGCCGTCGGCGGTGGGCCCGGACTCGATCGAACCACCGACAGCTCGCGTCCGCTCGGCCATACCGAGCGTTCCGAGCCCCCGGCGGCCCGACGGCCCGGCGACCGGTCGCGCCGGCGCGGCGTTCGCCACGGCCACGACGAGACGGCCCCCGGTCACGTCGACGTCCAACGTCGAGGCGGCCCCCGGCGCGTGCTGCAACACGTTGGCGAGGGCCACCTGCACGACCCGGTAGGCCACCAGCTCGACGGTCGGATCCACCGCGACGTCGGCGATCGACATCGACACATCGAGGTGCAGACCGGCGCCGCGAGCGCCGTCGACGAGCGCGCGGATCCCGGCCAGCGTCGGTTGCGGCAGCGTCGTCCCGCCTCCCGCTCCGCGCAACTGGCCCATGACCTGGCGGATCGAGTCGAGGCTGTCGCGACCCACGACCTCGGCGCGGGCCAGCGCCTCGTCGGCCCGTTCGGGCTGCGTCGCCAGCGCCCGGCGCGCACCGGTGAGGTTGAGCATCACGATCGTCAGTGAGTGGGCGACGACGTCGTGGACCTCGCGGGCGATGCGGGCCCGCTCGGTGGCGGCCAGCTGCTCGACCTGCACGTCGCGCATCGAGCGCAGCTGCGCCGTGAGGTTCTCCTGCCGGTGCAGCATGGCGCCGGACATCCAGGCGATGCCGAGCCCGGCGAGGAAGTAGATGATGCCCGACTCGTCGACGCCCTTCTCCATCGTGAGCATCGTGATGGCGACCACGGTGGTCGTCGCCGTGACGATCGTCGGGATCAGCGAACGGGGCGACCGGGCCAGCCACACGAGCAGCATCATCAGCGGGAACATGCCGCCGGAGTTGTCGGCGACGACGACGATGGCCAGACCGGGCGGGAGCGCCAGCAGCGTGAAAAGGGCCGGAGGCACGCTGACGCCACTGACGACGAGCGCCCACGGGACGAGCCCGACGAGCGCGCACGCCACCGTCGTCGCCGAGAACCCGTCCTTCTCGCCGAACATCGCCACGAGCGCGGCCGCCGCCGCGGCGAGCGCCAGCACCACCGTCGTCGACGGGCCGGGACGGGCAGCGGAGGTCGACGCCGCAGCCATGGGGCAACCCTAGGCACCAGCGTCGGATCGCAGCACCGGCCCACGGTCCGGTCCGATCTCGGACCACGGTACGGGTTCCGGACTCGCCACGGACCCCGGACGCATGCATCGCCGCTCCTCCCGGACGATGTGTCCGGTCGCCGTCCACCCGGACGATGTGCACGTGGGTCGCGCCGCCCGACGCGCCGCAACAGGAGGTCCCCGTGCTCACCCGTCTCGGTCGATTCACCGTCCGCCGCCGCCGGCTCGTGCTGGCCCTGACGGCGACGTTCATGGTCGTCGCGGCCGTGCTCGGCACCCGCGCGTTCGGTGTGCTCACCGACGGCGGCTTCGACGATCCCGGCTCCCAGAGCGCTCGGGCCGACGCGCTGCTCGACGAGCACTTCGGCGCCCGCGAGCCGAACGTGGTCCTCGTCGTCACCGCCACCGCCGGTGACGTCGATGCGCCCGGCGTCACCGCCGCTGCCGCCGAGCTCGTCGACACGATCGCCGGTGTCGACGACGTCGACGACGTGACGTCGTACTGGGACCTCGGTTCCACGCCGACGTTGCGCAGCCTGGACGGCGATCGGGCGCTGGTGTTCGCGGTCGCGGCGGGTGACGACGACCGCGAGGAGGCGGCGATCGAGCGGGTGCGGACGATCGCTGCGGACGCGCCACCCGCGATCACGGTCGCAGTCGGTGGGAGTGACGCGGCCGGCATCGACATCGGCACGACCATCGAGGGCGACCTGGCGCGCGCTGAGCTGATCGCCGTCCCGGTCACGCTCCTGCTCCTGCTGCTCGTGTTCGGTGGGCTCGTGGCCGCCGCCCTGCCGCTGCTCGTGGGGGCCATCGCGGTCCTCGGCACGTTCCTCTCACTGTTCGTCATCGGTTCGCTGACCGACGTGTCGATCTTCTCGATCAACCTGACGACGGCGCTCGGCCTCGGGCTGGCCATCGACTACAGCTTGTTCATCGTCTCCCGCTACCGGGAGGAGCTGGGGGCCGGACGCACCGTCGAGTCGGCCGTCGTTCGGGCCGTCGAGACCGCCGGCCGGACGGTCACGATCAGCGCGCTCACCGTCGCCGTGTCGCTGGCCGCGCTGCTCGTGTTCCCCCAGTACTTCCTGCGCTCGTTCGCCTATGCCGGGATCGCCGTGGTGGTGCTGGCGATGGTCGGTGCCGTCGTCGCGCTCCCAGCGCTGCTGGCGGTCGTCGGCACCCGCATCGACGCCCTGCGGGTGCTGCCCCGACGCGCCCGGCGGGTCGAGCACGACGGGTTCTGGTACCGCACGGCGCGGCGGGTGATGCGTCGGCCGGTGCTCGTCGCGGCCGGCGTCGTGGTGCTGCTGCTCCTGCTCGGATCGCCGTTCCTGCGCGTCCGCTTCGGGACCCCCGACGATCGGGTCCTCCCAGAGACCGCGCCGGCACGCATCGCCAACGAGCAGCTGCGCGCCGACTTCGCCGGCAACGCCGGCGAGTCGTTCCCGGTCGTGATCGACGGGGCGCCCGGCAACGGGCCGCCTCCGACGGCCGACGTCGACGCGCTGGCCGGGGCCATCTCCGCGCTCGACGGGGTCGCCAGGGTCGACGGCCCGGGCGGCACGTTCGTGGGCGGGCAGGCTGCAGGCGAAACGGACGACGGACCGGCGCTGTTCACGGATGACGACGTCGTGCGCCTCGCCGTGACGCCGGCGATCGAGATCGTGTCGCCGGAGGGTGAATCGCTGATCGCCGAGATCCGTGACGTCATCGACGACGCGACCACACCCCTGGACGCCGCCGTCGGAGGGCAGACGGCGCAGCTCGTGGACACGAAGTCGTCGATCGCGGCGCGCCTGCCGCTCGCGCTGGCGCTGATCGTCGTGGCGACCGCGGTGCTGCTCTTCGTGTTGTCGGGGAGCGTCCTGGTGCCGATCAAGGCGCTGGTCCTGAACGCGCTCAGCCTGACGGCGACGTTCGGGGCGATGGTCTGGATCTTCCAGGACGGCAACCTCTCGGGCCTCTTCGACTTCACGGCGACGGGCACGATCGACACGACGGTGCCGATCCTGATGTTCTGCATCGCGTTCGGCCTGTCGATGGACTACGAGGTGTTCATGCTCTCGCGCATCGAGGAGGAGCACGACCGGACCGGCGACAACGACGAGGCGGTCGCGCTCGGCCTCGAACGAACGGGGCGCATCGTGACGGCGGCAGCCGTGCTGCTGTCGGTGACGTTCTTCGCGTTCGCCACGTCCGGCGTCAGCTTCATCGTCATGTTCGGGCTCGGTCTCGGGCTCGCCGTGCTGATGGACGCGTTCGTGATCCGCGGCACGCTCGTGCCGGCGTTCATGACGTTGGCCGGCGAGGCCAACTGGTGGGCGCCGGGACCGTTGCGCCGGTTGCACCGCCGACTCGGCATCCGCGACGGCGAGCACCAGCCGTCCGAGCCGACTGGCACGACGGCCGACGCCGCCGACCCTGGAGCCGCCGTTGACACCGGCCACGCCGACGACACCGGCGCCTGCGGTGACGACGAAGGCAGTCGCCAGCTCGTGGGTTGACGCAGTCCGGGTCGACCCGGGCGCCAGCGGCACGGGACCGAATACGGTTCACGACGCCATGAGCGACGATCCGACACCCTCCCCCGACACCGGCGACGCGTCCGACACCTACCCCCGGCTGGCCGCCCGCACGCAGCGCTTCACGCTCGGTGAGCCCCGCGACGTCGTCGTCTCGCCCGACGGTCGGCGGATCGTGTTCCTACGCAGCCGCGGCGGCACCGATCCGGTCAACTGCCTGTGGGTCGTCGATGCGGCGACCGGCGAGGAGCGTCTCGTCGCCGATCCGGTCGTGCTCCTGTCAGGGCGCGACGAGGACCTCCCGCCCGAGGAGCGGGCCCGCCGCGAGCGGGCCCGCGAGCAGGCCGGGGGCATCACCGCGTTCGCCACCGACGGCGACGTCACCGTGACGGCGTTCGCGCTCGCCGGACGGCTGTTCGTCGGCGGGTTGCTCAGCGGGTCGGCCCGCGAGCTGCCCGTCGCCGGACCGGTCTTCGACCCGCGGCCCGACCCGACGGCGAGCAGGGTCGCGTACGTCAACGGCCGGCTGCTGTGCGTCGGCGAGCTCGACGGCCGGTGGCGGCTCGTCGCCGGTGGCGAACCCGACGAGCCCGAGACGGTGACGTGGGGTTCGGCCGACTTCGTCGCCGCCGAGGAGATGGACCGCTTCCGCGGCTACTGGTGGAGCCCGGACGGCTCGGCCCTCGCCGTGACCCGGGTCGACACGGCCGCGGTCCAGCGCTGGTACCTCGGCGATCCGGCCGACCCGGCGACCACCCCCCAGGAGCTGCCGTATCCCGCAGCCGGGACGGCCAACCCGGACGTCACGCTGCACGTCGTCGGGCTCGACGGGTCCGTCGTCGACGTCGAGTGGGACCGCGACACGTTCCCGTACCTCGTCGACGTCAACTGGAGCGACGCCGGTCTGCTGATGACCGTGCAGCGACGCGACCAGCGCGCCGTGGAGATCCGGCGCATCGATCGGCTGACCGGGGCCAGCGAGCTCCTCGCCGAGGACCACGACGACACGTGGGTCGAGCTCGTGCCGGGCGTCCCCCGCATCGGGCCCGGCGGCGTCCTCGTCACGTGCGCCGACCGCGACGGAGCCCGGCGGCTGCTCCTCGACGGCGAACCCGTCACGCCGACGGATCTCCAGGTCCGCTCCGTTGCGACCGTCGACGGACCCGGCATCGTGTTCCTGGCCAACGCGCTGGACGACGCGACGGCGGTGCAGGTGTGGCGGCGCGACATCGACGGCACGCTGACCGCGTTGACCGACGAGCCGGGCATGCACTCGGTCGCGGCCGGCGGCGGCACCGTCGTCATCCGCACCGCGACCCTCGACGAGCCCGGCGGGCAGTGGTCGACGCTCGACGGCGTCGAGCTGGCGTCCCACGCCGCCCGACCACCGATGAGGGCGAACGTCACGCTGTCGTTCGGTGGCGAGCGTCGCCTCGCGACGGCGCTGCTGCTCCCCCGCGACCACGACGGCTCGGCGCTGCCGGTGCTGCTCGACCCGTACGGCGGGCCGCACGGGCCGCGGGTCGTGCGGTCGCACAACGCCCACCTGGCCTCACAGTGGTTCGCCGACCAGGGCTTCGCCGTCGTGGTCGTCGACGGGCGGGGCACGCCGGGCCGTGGCTCAGCGTGGGAGCGGGCGATCCACCTGGACGTCCCGACGCCGGTGCTCGACGACCAGGTGGAAGGCCTCCACCGCGTCGCCGACGAGCACGCCGGCGCGCTCGACCTGTCGCGCGTCGCCATCCGCGGCTGGAGCTTCGGCGGGTACCTCGCCGCACTCGCCGTGCTGCGCCGGCCCGACGTGTTCCACGCCGCCATCGCCGGCGCGCCGGTCACCGACTGGCGGCTCTACGACACCCACTACACCGAGCGCTACCTCGGCGACCCGGGTGAGCACGACGCTGTGTACGAAGCCGCGTCACTGCTCCCGCTGGCCGCTGATCTGACGCGGCCGCTGCTCCTGATCCACGGACTGGCCGACGACAACGTCGTGTCCGCCCACACCCTGCGCCTGTCGTCGGCCCTGCTCGCGGCCGGGCGGCCGCACGAGGTGCTGCCCCTCGTCGGCATGACCCACATGGCTTCCGACGAGGTGGTCGCCGAGAACCTGCTGCTGCACCAACTCGACTTCCTGCGCCGCTCGCTTGACCGTTCGCGGGACCGCGGCGACGGTGACTACGGTTCGCCCTGATGGAGGAGCGGCTCACCGAGCTGTACCAAGGCGTGGCCGTGCACGCCACGGCCGACCGCGAGCACATGGCCGCGCTCGAGCTGCTGGCGATCGTGATGCTCGCCGACCAGCACGTCGGCGACGACGAGCTCGGCGTGCTCCGGGAGCTGACCGAGGACTGGCGCGGCAGCGCGTTCTCCTACGACCAGTACCTCGGCCAAGCGATCGCGGTCGCCCGCAAGGCCTGGGCCACGCACACCGTCAACGACGTGCTCGACTCGATCGATGCCCGCATCACGAGCCGCGTGCTGCGCATGGCGCTGTTCTCGGCCGCCCGCGAGCTCGTCGGGGTCGACCACGACGTCACGCCCGAGGAGGGCTCGCTCCTCAGCGAGATCGCCGTCCGCTTCGGCTGACCGGCCGCCCTACGGCTGGCCGCCCGTCTCCGGCTGGTGGTTCAGCCGCAGGCCGGGTTCGTGCCAGTCGAGCGCCACCAGCATCCCCGCCCCGGCCAGTGTGACGAACGCCGTGCGGAGGTCGGCGCCACCGAACGCGACGTTCGTGACGTGACCGTCGGGCAGCGGGTGGTGGCGCATGTGCGAACCGTCGGGCCAGATCTCGCTGAGCCCACCGTTCGTGAGCGTGCCGACGACGATCTTGCCGGACGCCGTGACGGCCAGGCTGTCGAAGCGCTGGAAGTTGGCCGAGCCGATCACGAAGCGCCCGCCGTGGGCGATGTCGTTCTGCTTGAGCTTGCGCAGCACACCCGGGGCGACGATGTCCCACGCCCACAAGCGCGCCGTCGGCGTCTCGGACACGTAGAGCGTCGCCCCGTCGGGTGAGATCCCGACGCCGTTCGGGCTCGTCAGGGCCGACGCGACGCGGCGCACGTCGGACCCGTCGGCCCGCGCGTAGTACACGAAGCCACGTTCGGACGCGGTCGCCGTGGTCTTGCCGCTGTCGGTGAAGTAGAACCCGCCGTGGGCGTCGAAGACGAGGTCGTTGCAGTGCCGGAACGTCGCGTCGGCGCAGCGGTCGTAGAGCCGTTCCGTCGTACCGGTGCCGAGGTCGACGACGTCGATCCACGCCGGGTCGGGCAGGTTGCCGGCCGGGCGGAGCTTCCCGCTCTGCTCGACGAACTTGACCCCGCCGTTGTTGCAGACGAACACCCGTCCGTCCGGGCCGATCGCTGCACCGTTCGGCGATCCGCCGAGCTCGGCGACGACGTCCACCTCACCGTCCGTGGACACTCGGGACAAGCGCCCTGCCGCCAGCTCGACGAACAGCACGGAGCCGTCGGCGAGCGCGATCGGCCCCTCCGGGAACCGCAGCCCGCGGGCCATGACCCTCATGCGGTCGGCCCGGCGGTCGCTCCCGCGCCCGACGTCACGAGGTGGCGCACGATCGCGTCGTCGTGGCGCCGCCGTTCGCCGAACTCGATCTCGAGGTGCTTGAGCCGGCGGCTGTACAGGTGGAGGTCGTGCTCCTCCATGAACCCCAGCCCGGCGAAGACCTCGTGTGCGCTGTGGGCGATGGTGCGGGCGACGGTCGCCCCGTGGGCGCCGACGAGCGCCGCGCTGACCGGCCACCCGTCCCCGACCCCGTCGGCGTCGCGCCCCGCCTTGAGCACCAGGCTCTTCAGGAGATGGGTGCTGATGGCGATGTCCGAGCAGAGGTACTGGACGGCCTGGAACGAGCCGATCGGTCGCCCGAACTGGGAGCGATCGAGCGCGTAGTCGACGGTGAGCTCGAGGAGCCGCTCGCCGATCCCGACGACGGCCGCGCCCACGAGCACGGTCTGGAGGGCCAACGCGGCGGCCAGCGCAGCGCGGTTGCGCTCCACGTCGACGAACCCGTCTGGCGCGCCGACCTCGACGGCCTCGAACGCGACGTGGGACAACGGTTGGTCACCGAGGTTGGCAAGGCGGGTCGTCGTGACCCCGGCCGTCGTCGGCGTCACCACGAAGAGTCCCGGCCCCCCGGCCGCGCCGAGGCGGGCGAGGACCAGGAGGGCATCGCTCGCCGCGACGTGCGCCACGAGCGTCGTCTCGCCGTCGAGACGCCAGCCGGTGGCGGTGGCAGTGGCGATCACGTCGCTGCGTTCCGTGTCGAGCTGGCCCGTCGCCCGGCGCAGCGCCGGCGCCATCACCGACGCGCCCGTGACGAGCGCTCCCAGCCGGTGATCGTCACCGGCGACGTGCGCGAGCACCGTCGCGCCGACGACGGCGGACGGGACGAGCGGCGATGTGACGAGGTGGCGGCCGAGCTCGAACGTGACGGCGACGAGGTCGAGCAGGCCACCTCCGGCGCCTCCTGTCGCCTCGCCGTGGATGATTCCGGGCCACCCCGCGGCCCCGATCTCCCGCCACAGCTCCGGCGAGCAGCCGAGCTCGGTGCCGGCCCCCGCGCGCACCACCGCGATCGGGTGGCGGGACGACAGCAACCCGCGGGCTCCCTGTTGCAGCGCGAGCTGGTCGTCGTCGAGCACGCTCATCGCGTCACCTCGGCAGCCCGAGGCCGCGGGTGGCGAGGACCATGCGCTTGACCTGCGACGTGCCGCCGGCATGGTTGCCGAAGGACTGCAGGTACCACTCGGGCACCTCACCGTCGAGTGGGGCGCCGAGCGCACCGACCCGCAGCTGGGCGAGGGGACCGACGATGTCGGTCACGAGCTGTGCGAACCGCGGCTTGGACTCCTTGTACACGACCGCCTCGAGCGCGCCGGCGTAGTCCCGCTCGCGCCCACGCAGGAAGCTGCCGAGGCTCTGGCGGGAGAGCAGCTCCTCACACTCGACGATCACCGCCAGCTCGGCGAGCGCGTGCCGGACCGACGGGTCGTCGAGCAGTTCGCGACCGTCACGCTCCTGCGTGCCGCACCAGGCCGTGACCTCCTCGAGCATCCGGCGGTGCATGGCGTGCGGGAACACCATCGGCCCCGTGTCGTAGAAGCTGCGCATGATCGCGTCCCAGCCCCGACCCTCCTCGCCGATCAACATGTCGGGACCTACCCGGACG
Source organism: Ilumatobacteraceae bacterium (assembly GCA_040507575.1). Lineage (GTDB taxonomy): Bacteria > Actinomycetota > Acidimicrobiia > Acidimicrobiales > Ilumatobacteraceae > JALZMG01. The sequence continues at coordinate 6,691 of JBEVOM010000152.1, read as the reverse complement.
TCGTCGAGGTACGTGTGGTTCTGGCGCCCGCCGGCGATGTTCATCAGCGGGGCGAACGAGATGCCGGGCAGGTGCAGGTCGAGGCAGAAGATGCTGATCCCGCGGTGCCGCGAGGCGTCGGGGTCGGTGCGGGCGGCCAGGTACAGCACGTCGGCGCGGGTGCCCCACGTCGTGTACGTCTTCTGGCCGTTGATCACCCAGTCATCACCGTCCCGGCGGGCGGTCGTGCGCAGCGACGCCAGGTCCGATCCCGCATCGGGCTCGGTCAACCCCTCGGCCCACAGCGTGGTCATGTCGGCGATCGGTGGCAGGAAGCGGGCCTTCTGCTCGTCGGTCCCGGCCGACAGGAGGGTGCCGGCGGCGAGCGACCAACCGATGTTGTTGATCAGGGGTGCGTTGTGGAAGGCGAACTCCTCGAGCATGATCGCCTGGTGGGCCGCCGGGGCGCCGGCACCGCCGTACTCGGTCGGCCACGACAGGCCGATCCAGCCCCGCTCGGCGACCCGCCGGCTGAAGTCCCACGCGAACTCCCACCGGGCCTCGTCCTCGGAGTACTCGACCTCGAACGCTTCCTCCGGCGGCAGCTCGGCGGCGAGGAACGCCCTGACCTCGGCGCGCCACGACGCGTCCTCGTCCGTCTCGAACCACATGTCGTTGAGCACGTCGTCATGTTCGCCCGCGTCCGGAGCGGCGCTCGCATCGAGCCGTCCCGGCGCGGGAGCTCACGGGACCCGGGCGGTGGCGACGCGGTCGCGTCCGGCGAGGTCGGGGCGGATGGCGACGTCGTCGAAGCCCTCGGCGATCAGCAGCTGCTCGACGGCCCGACCCTGGTCGGCGCCGATCTCGAGGACCAACCAGCCCCCTGCTCGCACGCGGCCGACGGCTGCGGTGACGATCAGGTGGACCGCGTCGAGTCCGTCGCGCCCGGCGAACAGCGCGCGGTGCGGCTCCCAGTCGCGTACCGCGTCATCGACGTCGACGGACCCGTCGGCGACGTACGGCGGGTTGGCCACGACGAGGTCCGGGACGACCGCGACCGGCAGTGCGTCGAACCACGATCCTTCGGCGATGCGCACGTTGGCCCCCCGCCGACCCATCCCGGCGAGGTTGGCCCGGGCGACGTGGAGGGCGTCGGGTGATGCGTCGGTGAGCCAGACGGTGAGGCCGTCGAGCGGCAGCTCGTCGGCGAGCGACAGGCCGATGGCGCCAGAGCCGGTGCCGAGATCGGCGACGACGAGCGGCCGAGGCTCGGCCCGGGCGAGGTCGATGGCGATGCCGGCGACGACCTCGGTCTCCGGACGCGGGATCAACACCCTGCGGTCGACGATCAGGTCGAGGTGTCGGAAGCTCCATCGGCCGAGCACGTAGGCCAGCGGCTCACCGGCGCCGTAGCGGACCAGCATCGCGTCGAGGTGGGCGACCATCCGGTCGGTCGCCTGCTCGTCGAGGATGTCGTCGAAGCGGTCGGCTCCGCTGGCGACCTCGCACAGCCAGCGGGCCGCGGGGCGGTCACCGCCCAGACCGGCCGCTGTCTCGGCCACGATCTCACGCCAGCGCGTCACGTTTCGTCGAGTGCGAGCTGCCGGGCCCTCTCGTCGGCGGCCAACGCCGCGACGGCGCCGTCGAGGTCACCGGCGAGGACATCGGACAGCCGGTAGATCGTGAACCCGATGCGGTGATCGGTGAGCCGGTTCTCCTTGAAGTTGTACGTGCGGATCTTCTCGCCCCGACCACCGGCGCCGACCTGCGCACGGCGCTCCGCCGACCGCTCGACATCGCGCTCGCGCTCGGCCCGTTCGAGCAGCCGGGCCCGCAGGACCTGCATCGCCCGCAGCCGGTTCTGGAGCTGACTGCGCTCGTCCTGCATCGACACGACGAGTCCGGTCGGGAGGTGGGTGATGCGGACGGCCGAGTCCGTGGTGTTGACGCTCTGGCCGCCCGGCCCGCTGGAACGGAACACGTCGACCTGGAGGTCCTTGTCGTCGACCTGGACCTCGACCTCGTCGGCCTCCGGGAGCACGAGGACCGTCGCCGACGACGTGTGGATGCGACCCTGGCTCTCGGTGACCGGAACCCGCTGGACGCGGTGCGTTCCACCCTCGTACTTGAACCGCGGCCACGCATCCTGGCCCTGGACGGAGAACGTGATCTCGTTGATCCCGCCGAGGTCGCTCTGGTCGAGGAACAACGTCTCGACCTGCAGGCCGTGGCGACCGGCGTAGGCGCGGTACATCTCGAACAGGTCGCGGGCGAACAGGTTGGCCTCCTCGCCCCCCTCGGCGCCGCGGATCTCCACGATGACGTCGCGGCCGGCGTGCGGGTCGGGCGGCACCATGAGCAGCCGCAACTCCTCGTCGACGTCCCGCAGCGACCCGACGAGGTCGTCGAGCTCGCTCGTCAGCGCGCCCCGCTCCTCGCCGCTCGCCTCGCCGATGAGCTCGCGGGCCGCGGTGGCATCCGCTTCCAGGGCGCGGCGTCGGCGGGCGGCGTCGACGACCGGATCGAGCTGGCGGTAGCGCGTGGTGACCCGGCGGAGCTCGGCCGGATCGGAGTTGACCGAGGGATCGGCCAGCCGGGCCTCGAGGTCGGCGTGCTCCTGCTCCATGGCGGCAAGGCGGGCCGACACGGGGCCGGCGGGCGAGCGGGACACGTCGGACACGGTTCGGCGAGGCTACACGGCCGGTTCCCGCCATCTCAGTGGCAGATTTTCTGAGTCGATGCGACTCAAGAAAGCTGTACACTTCCTCGTGCGCCTTCCCGACGCACCATCGCCACCACACCGCAGGAGACACCGATGCTCGCACGCACCCGCCCCTTCAACCCCGCTTTCGACCGCCGCGTCGACCGCGCGTTCGACGAGCTCACCAGCTCGTTCGTGGCCAGCACCCGGCGGACTCCGGTCGTCGACGCCACCTGGCGCGACGGCTCGCTGGTCCTGACCGTCGACCTGCCCGGCACTCCGGGCGACGCGATCGCCGTGGCCGTCGCCGGTCGCACGCTCACGCTCTCGGTGACGACGCCCGCGCAGACGTGGGAGCGCAGCGTCCGGCTCGGCGCCACGCTCGACGCCGACGCCGTGTCGGCCAGCTACCTCGACGGCCGCCTGACCGTCACCGTGGCTGCGGTCGCCACCGCCGAGCCCCGCTCGATCGAGATCTCGACGCGGCAGGCCGCGCCGGTCGTGATCGACAGCGACACGGCCGAGACGCCCGAGACGGCCTGAACCGGCTGACCGCCCGCGTCGCCGGTCAGGCGGCGAACGGCACCGGCGACATCGCCGGCTCGGCCAGCGCGGCGAGCTCGACCGTCACCGGCACGAGGTCGCGCGGCGGCATCACCAACCAGACCTCCCCGACCCCTTCGGCGCCCGGTCCCGTGTCCTCCTGGAGGGCACTGAGCCGGGCGTCGATCGCGTACGGCACGAGGTCCAGGTCGACGCCGACCGAGCAGACGACGAGCACGCGCCTGCCGTCGTCGCGGCGACCGATCGCCGAGCACGGCACCCGGTCCTTGACGTTCGGTCGGGGCACCGGAGGTGGGATCGGGACGAGCGTCGCCAGGCCCAACGCGGACGGATCCTGTTCCACCTGCCAGCGCAGGAGGCGCTCGGGGGCCAGCCGGTGCAGCGGGTGGGCCGGCGCGTCGGGACGGCGGTGGTCGGCGACCGCCTGCACGACGCCGGCGAGCGCGTCCGGGGTCGGGACGTCGCCGTGGATGATCGCGAACGCCTCCCGGTCATGGGCGCCGACGCCGACCTCGAGGCGCACGGCACCGCCGTGGGGGTCGTCGACGACCCGGCAGACCTCGAGCCCGCGCACCTCTCCGGTCACGACCCCGTGCTCGACGACGGGCGTGGCGCCGGCGACGACGATGGTCGGGATCAGCGTCAGGTGTTCCGGGCGGGCCGCCGGCGCGATGACCGGCGGCTCGACGACGGCGGGCAGCAGCGAGCGTCCCTCGACGTGCCAGACGGTGACGGGGATCCGCAAACCGGCGGCCCGACGCGCCAGCAGGCCGGTGTCGCGCCCGGCGAGGACCTGGACGCGGGTGGCACCGTGGCGCACGGCCCACGCCACGGCCGCACCCAGGCCATGGTCGGGGGCGTCCTCGAGGAGCACCCACGCCGTGTCGGACTCGACGAGCGCGGCGCCGGGCGGGAACGCCCCCAGCTGCGCGTCGACGTCACGTCCGAGGTGGTCGCGCACGAGCGCCCTCAGCTTGACGGCGCGCAGGAGTCCGCGACGGTCGGACTGGTCGACGTCGGTCACGCCGTGAGCTCGACCGCCGCGGTCAGCGGCGGGTCACGAGCCGGACTTGCGGGCGCCGTAGCGCTTGTTGAAGCGCTCGACGCGACCACCGGAGTCGACCAGCTTCTGCTTGCCGGTGAAGAACGGGTGGCACTCGTTGCACAGCTCGATGCGGAGCTCTCCGCCCTTGGTGGAGCGGGTCGTGAAGGTGTTGCCGCACGAGCACTTCACGAGCGTCTCGACGTACGTGGGATGGGTGTCGGTCTTCATGGTCTGCACTCCGGGCGAAAGGGGACGGTCCAGTGTATCGGGACACCACCCGACCATCATCCGAGTCTCCGGGCGAGCCGGCTACATGCTCGGCTGCTTGGCGATCTCGTTGAGGAACTCGTCGTTCGTGCGGAACGTCTTCAAACGGTCCATGAGCAGCTCCAGACCGGGGGCCGCGTTCCCATCGGCCGCGAGGCCGGACAGGACCCGGCGCAGCTTCCAGATCATCTGCAGCTGCTTGCGGTCGAAGAGCAGCTCCTCGTGGCGGGTGCTCGACGCATCGACATCGATGGCGGGGTAGATGCGCCGTTCGGCGAGCCGCCGGTCGAGGCGCAGCTCCATGTTGCCGGTGCCCTTGAACTCCTCGAAGATCGCTTCGTCCATCCGGCTGTTCGTGTCGACGAGCGCGGTGGCGAGGATCGTCAGCGAGCCGCCCTCCTCGATGTTGCGGGCCGCGCCGAAGAACTTCTTCGGCGGGTACAGCGCTCCGGCGTCGATGCCGCCGGACAGGATCCGGCCACTCGCCGGCGCAGCCAGGTTGTACGCCCGCGACAGCCGCGTGATGCCGTCGAGGATGACCACGACGTCCTCGCCCTGCTCGACGAGGCGCTTCGCCTTCTCGATCGCCAGCTCGGCGACGTGCGTGTGCTCGTCGCTCGGACGGTCGAACGTCGAGGAGATGACCTCGCCGCGGACGGTGCGGCGGATGTCGGTGACCTCCTCGGGGCGCTCGTCGATGAGCAGGACGATCAGCTTGACCTCGGGGTTGTTGACCTCGATCGATCTGGCGATCGTCTTCATCACCGTCGTCTTGCCGGCCTTGGGCGGCGAGACGATGATGCCGCGCTGGCCCTTGCCGATCGGCGACACGAGATCGATGATCCGTGCCGTCATGTTGGTCGGGTCCGACGGGTCCTCGAGACGCAGCTTCTCGTCCGGGAACAGCGCGGTCAGATCCTCGAAGCGGGGACGGCGGCGGGCCGCGTCCGGATCGCCACCGTTGACCGTGTCGATCTCCAGCAGGGCCGGGTTCTTCTCGTTGCGCCCCGCCGGACGGCTGGTACCCGTGACGTGATCACCGCGGCGCAGGCCGTACTGGCGGGCGAGCTTCACCGGGATGTACGCGTCGTCCTTGCTCGGCAGGTAGCCGTTGACCCGCAGGAAGCCGTAGCCCTCGTCGCGCATGTCCAAGTAACCGGAGACCTCGACCTGCTCGATCGGTGCGGGCTCCGGAACACCGGCGGCCGGCACGTCGTACTGACCGGCGTCATCGCCCTGCGGCCCGTCGGGCCCGCGCGCCGCGCCGCCCTTGCGGCGCCGACGACGGCGGCGGTTGCGGCTCTCGCCGTCTTCTCCCCCGGGCTGACCACCGGGCTGGCCACCGGATTGCTGGCCGGCTGGCTGCTGACCGGTCGGGTTGGTGCGCTCGCGCGGCGTCCGGTCCTGGGCCGGCGTGCTGGCGAGACCGTCGTTGGCCGCGATCGTCGCGTCGTCGGCGCGGTCGCCGATGGCGTCGGGCCCGGCGGGCACCGTTCCTGGGTCGTCGTCGCCGGCACCGACGACGTCGAGCTCCCATTCAGCGGGTGGCTCGTCGAAGTCCAGTGCCTCGAGCACGGCGACGGCCGACGGCTCGGTCGTCGCGGCAGCGACCGGAGCCTCGGCGTCGGCGTCATCTCCCGGCGCGGCGCCGTTCGACGCGGCCGCACCGTTGACCGCCGCGTCGACGATCGCGGATGCGGCATCGAGGCTCGCCCGCGACGGTGTGCCGGTCGACTCCAGGATCTGGTCGATGATGTCGGACTTCTTCGTCCGGGCGCTGGCCTTCACCCCGAGCGCCTTGGCGATCGCCAGCAGCTGGTCCTTGTCCTTCGCTTCCAGGACGGACTGTTCGAGTGCCTCTGCGGCCACGAGTACCTCTTCCTCGGTACGGCATCATGGGGAGGCGACACGGTCGTGTCGAGAGGAGGCCCCGCCTGAAGGACCGGTGCTGTCGCCCCACGAGATTGGAATCGCACCCGGGCAGCACGTTCGGGGAAACGTGGATCGGCGTGCTCCCTGGCAATCCAGGTGACGGCCACGATATCGACAGAACGCCCGTACTGCAAACATCCCCGCCGCGACACGGCTCGGCGGGTCGGACATCGCGCCTGCTCACGACGGTCCGCGGCGGGCCG
>JBEVOM010000063.1:0-8379 GCA_040507575.1 Ilumatobacteraceae bacterium | reverse complement strand
TCTGCCGCACCCCGTCACCGAGTTCGGGGATCGTCGGCCGATTACGGCTCGTAGCCGGTCGGGACCTCGCCCGACACGACCTGCTCCGTGAGCTCGTCGATCTGCGCCTTCACGTCGTCGGGCACGCGGTCGGCGAGATCGTGGAAGTCGGCCAGGCCGACAGCGCCGATGAAGTCGCCCGGCGCGAGGCTGCCGTCGATGGCAGCGGCGATGAGCTCCTGGACGCCCTCGACGATCAGCTTCATCGCGCTCGTGACGAGGCACGGATGGGCGTCGGGCACGGTCAACCACTGGTCGGTGTCCACGCCGATGCACAGAGCGCCGTCCTCCTTGGCCACCTCCGTGAGCGCGCCGTTGCCGGTGAGCCCGCCGGCACCGAACACGATGTCGGCACCGTTGTCAAGGGCCTGGCGGGCCGTCGTGGCGCCCCACTCGGGATCGGTGAACGCCACGTCGAGGCCGCCCGGGTGGTACGTCGAGATGATCTCGACGTCGGGGTTGACGTGCTCGGCGCCGTTCTCGTAGCCCTCCTTGAAGGCGACGACGGGCGGCACCTGGTCGGTGCCGAGGACGGCGGCAATCGTGCCGGACTCGGTCAGCAGGCCGGCGAGCGCCCCGGCGAGGAAGCCGGCCTTGTCCTCGTTGAACACGAGACCGGTGAGGTTGCACACCACCGGGTCCTGGAACTGGTCGATGCCGATGAACGTGATGTCCGGGTTCTCCGCCGCCGCCGCGGACGTCGCCTCGGTCAGCGCGGAACCGGCGGTGACGATGATGGTCGCGCCGCTCTCGACGAACTGGCCGATGTTCGAGGCGTAGTCCGTCGCGGCTGCGGTCTCGATGTAGTCGTACGGTGCGTCCGCAGCCTCGCCCGCAGCCTGGACGCCCTCCCACGCCGATTGGTTGAACGACTTGTCGTCGACCTTGCCGACGTCGGTCACCAGGCCGATGTTGACCTCCTCGACTGGCGGTCGCGGCTCGCACTCGGTGCCGGCGGTGCCAACGGTCGTGCCCTCGCTGGCCGGTGTCGTCTCCGCCGGCGCCGTGGTCGCGTCGCCGCCTGCATCGTCGTCGTCGTCGCCTCCGCACGCTGCGAACGCGAGACCTGCGACAGCGAGGACTGCGACGAACTTGGTCGCTTTCATGCTCCCCCTCAGTTGTCTGGGTGGTTGTCTGGGTTGGGCGATACTACGCCGTCCGGGCCCGATCGGAACGTCGACGCTCGTGAACGGCACGTGACGGAACTCATCCTCCAGGTGGCATCCGGCGGGGCGATCCGGCCCGCGTGAGGGCTCGGATCGTCTCGGCCTCGGGCGGCCAGCCCCTGATCAGGGCGTCGATGTCGGCCCCCTCGTAGGACTCGCTCGTGAACCCGGGGGCCATCGTCGTGCCGAACAAGCTCCACCGTCCGGTCGTCCGGGCGGCCATCCAGGTCCCGGCCGGGACGACGACGAACAGCTCGTCGCCGCCGTCGAGGTCGTGGCCCAGTCGGTGGTGGCGGCTGGTCCCGGCGGCCTCCAGCAGCACCAGCTCCGCGGCGTCACCCAGGTAGAAGTGCCAGATCTCGTCGACGGTCAGTCGATGGAACTGGGAGAAGCCGTCGGGCTCGTCGGTCAGCAGCGCGACGATCGCCGTGCCGTGAGGTCGCTCGGGGACCGGCCCCTGTGCCGGACCGGGGGGCGACCGCCAGTACTGCGTGCAGAACCCGCCCTCGGCCGGGATGGGCTCGAGCCCGAAGCGAGCGACGAGGTCGGTGGCGTCCACCTACGTGGCCCCGTCGATCGTGATCCCGTAGTTGCGGGCGATGGCGTCACGCACGTCGCGGTCGAGGACGTGTTCGCCGCGCCCTGCGGCGACGAGCGTGCGGGCGAGGTGGCAGATCTCCGCCGTCCACTCGACGGACTGGGCGACGACGTAGGCGTCGTCCAGCGTCGGAGCGACCGCGACCACGCCGTGGTTGGCCAGCAGGACGGCCCGGCTGCCGGGCTGGGTCCGGAACGTGGCCAGGGCCTGCGCTCCGAGATCGGGGGAACCGGGTGGCGCATATGCCGTGACCATCACTCGCTCGGCACGAGTCGCCATCGACTCGTTGCAGATGAACGGAAGGTCGAGTCGGGCGACTGCGAACGCCGCGGCGTGGCGGGAGTGGGTGTGCACGACGGCGCCGACGTCGGGCATCGCGGTCATCAGCCCGCGGTGCAGGGAGAGCTCACTCGTCGGGCGCAGCGGTCCCTGCCACGCGCCGGTGACGCCGTCGACGATCGGGAGATCGGCCGGCGTCGTGCGGTCGTAGCGGACTCCGCCGGGACTCACGACGAAGTGGCGGGCGTCGATCCGCACGCTGATGTTGCCGTTGGAACCGACGACGAGGCCGTCGGCGACCATCCGCAGGCAGGCATCGTGGACGGCCTGCTGGGCGTCGGCGATGGCCGCGCCGCTCACGACGCGGCCGCCCGGCGGATCGCCGGCTGCAGCGCGGCGACCTCGGCGATCGCCGCGTCGACGTCGATCGTCGTCAGCACACGGTCGTCGACGACGACCCGTCCGGCCGCGACCACCCAACGGACGTCGGCGCGCGCCGCGGCGTATGCCGCAGTCGACGCCGCGTCGTAGCTCGGTGTCAACGACGGCGACGACGGGTCGAGGACGACGAGGTCGGCGCGCGTGCCGACCTCGACGGTGCCGATGGCCGGATCGCCGGCGGCCCGGCTGCCGCCCGTGGTCGCCATGGCGAGGAGGTCGGTGGCGCTGACCGCGCCCGGACGATCGCGGACGGCCACCGGATATCCGGCGAGGCGCATGCCCAGCCACAGGTCGAGGTCGTTGGCCGACGCCGCACCGTCGGTGCCGAGCGCGACCGGCACGCCGGCGCCGAGCAGGTCCGGGAGGCGGGCGAAGCCGCTGGCCAGCTTCTGGTTCGACGCCGGGCAATGGGTCACCGTCGCGCCGCTCTGCGCCACCATGGCCAGGTCGTCGTCGTCGAGGTGGACACCGTGCGCGAGGACCGTGCACGGGCCGAGCAGACCGGTGTCGCGCAGGACCTCGATCGGTGTCCGCCCGTGGCGCTCGCGCACCGCCGCGAGCTCGGCCGTCGTCTCGCAGGCGTGGACGTGGACGCGGGCGCCGTGCGTCGCCGCCAGCTCGCCGACGGTGACGAGCTGGGCCTCGTCGAGGAGGTACGTGCTGTGCGGGCACAACCACCGTCGCTCCGGCAGGGTGGAGGACAGGAGCTCGTCGGCCCACTCCACGCGTTCGGCGAAGCGGCGGCGATCGGCGCCCGGGAACTCGACGAACACGGGACCGCCGCGCAGGTCGAACCCGGAGGCGGCGGCAACGGCACCCGCGGCCTCCGGGAAGAAGTACATGTCGAGCGCCGTCGTGATCCCGCCGCGCAGGCACTCGGCGACAGCCAGCATGGTGCCGGCGGCGACCGTGTCCGCTGAGAGCACGGCGCCTTCGGCTGGCAGGAGGCGGGCCAGGAAACCGGCCAGGTCGAGATCGTCGGCGAGCCCTCGGAACATCGTCATCGCGAGGTGGGTGTGGGCGTTGACGAGGCCGGGGAGGACGATCGCCCCGCCGGCGTGGATGGTGCGGCGGGCGACAGCGGGTGGCCCGGTGGCCGGGCCGACGGCGACGATCACGCCGCCGTCGACGAGGACGGTGGCGCCGGACAGGACGGTGCCGGTGGCGTCCATCGTGACGACGGTGGCGTCGACGACGGCAAGGTCGACGGCCCGATCGACGTCCCGGTCGCTGGTCACGGCGTGAGCCGAGCGACGATCTCGCGCAGCAGCCGGCCGACCCGGTCGGCGGCGGCATCCCCCGCCGCGAGGACGTCCGCGGCGTCGAGCGGCACGGGCGAGATGCCGGCGGCGAGGTTGGTGGCCAGCGAGATGCCGAGCACCTCCAGGCCGACGTGGCGGGCGGCGATCGCTTCCAGGACGGTCGACATGCCGACGAGGTCGGCGCCGACGGTCCCAGCCATGCGGATCTCGGCCGGCGTCTCGAAGTGCGGCCCGTGGAAGCCCATGTAGACCCCCTCGGGGAGATCGGGGTCGACGGCGCGGGCGACAGCCCTGAGCCGGGCGCTGTACAGGTCGGTGAGATCGACGAACCGGGACGCCATCCCGGGCGGCGGGTTGGCGCCGGTCATCGGGGACGCACCGGTGAGGTTGATGTGGTCGCTGATGAGGACCGGTTGGCCGACGTCCCACTCGCGGTGCAGCGATCCGGCACCGTTCGTCAGGACGACCGTCCGGCACCCGGCCGCGGCGGCGACGCGGACCCCGTGGGCGACGACCGCGGGGTCGTGGCCCTCGTACAGGTGCACCCGGCCGAGGAACACCAGCGCGCGCACCCCGTCGACGTCGACGGATCGGATCTCTGCACCGTGACCGACGGCGGACGGGCGGGGGAAGCCCGGCAGGTCGGCGACGGGAACGCTGGCCCCGGGACCGAGCAGATCGGCGCACCGCCCCCAGCCCGAGCCGAGGACGACTGCGGCGTCGTGGCGCTCCACGCCGGTGCGGGCGGCCAGCGCGCCGGCGGCGCCGGCGGCGAGAGCGTATGGGTCCGGTTCGGGGTCCGACCGGTCCGGGGTGAGGGAGGCGGGCACGTCGGGGGATCCTACGATCGAACCCGATGCGCACGATCGAGTGGCGACAGGACCATGCGGTCGTGATCGACCAGACCCGCCTCCCGCACGACCTCGTGCGACTCGAGGTCCACGACGTCGACACGATGATCGACGCCATCAAGCGGCTGGCCATCCGCGGAGCACCGGCGATCGGAGTTGCCGGCGCGTTCGCCGTGGCGATGGCCGCCCAGCAGGCCGCCCGGGACAGCCTCGGCGACGGGTTCGTCGAAGCGGAGGCGGCCCGCGTGGCGGCTGCCCGTCCGACCGCCGTCAACCTGTCGTGGGCCGTGCGGCGGGTGCTCGCCCGGCTGGTCGAGGGGGCGGATGCCGTCGTCGCCGAGGCGGTCGAGATCGCCGAGGAGGACATCCGGACCAACCGGGCGTTGGCCCAGCGCGGGGCCGAGCTGCTGGAAGCGCTCGGCGGCACGTCGTTGCGCGTGCACACGCACTGCAACACCGGTGGACTCGCCTGCGTGGAGTGGGGGACCGCCCTCGGGATCGTCCGGGCGCTCCACGAGCGCGGCCACCTGCAGTCGGTCACGGCCGACGAGACGCGACCGCTCCTCCAGGGCACCCGGCTCACCTCGTTCGAGCTCGTGCAGCTCGGCATCGACCACCGGATCGTCGTCGACGGTGCCGGCCCGTCGGTGATCGCCCGCGGGCTGGCCGACGCCGTCGTCGTCGGGGCCGACCGGGTGGCCGCCAACGGAGACGTGGCCAACAAGATCGGCACGTACCCGCTCGCGCTGGCGGCGGCGCGTGCCGGCATCCCCTTCGTCGTCGCCGCGCCGGAGTCGACGCTCGACCGGGCGACCGCATCGGGTGCCGACATCGAGATCGAGGAACGCGACGAGGCCGAGGTCCTCGGGATCGGTGAGCGGCGGATGGCGCCCGCCGGGTCCCGGGCGCTGAACCCGGCGTTCGACGTGACTCCTGCCGACCTGGTCACGGCGATCGTCACCGAACGCCGGGTGATCCGGCCGGCGGCGGGCGAGCGGATCTGATGGCGGGCGGCGTGCCGCCGGTCGGGCAGCTGCTCGACCTGAGCGGCCGGGCGGTCGTCGTCACCGGAGTGTCGTCAGGCATCGGTACGGGCATCGCCCGGCGGGTCGGGGAGGCCGGCGCCTCGCTCGTGCTGCACGTCCGCCACGACCGTGCCGCGGCCGAGGTGCTCGCCGGCGATCTCGGTGACCGCGCCGTCGTCGTCACGGGCGACCTGCGTGAGCGCGGCGTCGCCGAGGCGCTGGCCGATGCAGCGGTGGAGCGCTTCGGCCGCCTCGACGGGTGGATCAGCAACGCCGGTGTCCAACCGGTCGCAGGCCTCCTGGCGATGGACGCGGCGGCGTTCGAGGAGGTCGTCTCCGGCAACCTGACGACGACGTTCCTCTCGACCTGTGCAGCGGCGACGCGGATGTCTCCCGGCGGGGCGATCGTCAACGTGGCGTCGATCGAGGCGATCCAGCCGGCGCCCGGGCACAGCCACTACAGCGCGTCGAAGGCCGCGGTCGTCGCCCACACGAGGGCGGCGGCGCTGGAGCTCGGCTCGGCCGGCATCCGGGTCAACGCCGTGGCACCGGGGTTGATCGATCGCGACGGGCTGGCCGAGGCGTGGCCGGACGGCGTGCGGCGGTGGCTGGCGGCGTGTCCGTTGGGCCGATTGGGCGATGCCGAGGACGTCGCCGATGCCTGCCTGTTCCTGATCAGCGACGCGGCGCGGTGGATCAGCGGCGCCGTGCTCGTCGTCGACGGAGGCGTGCTGACCCGTCCCACCTGGTGACGTCGCAGGCTCGTAGGATCGGTGTCCCGGTGGTCGAAGAGCTCGAGATCCGTGCGCCCCGGAGGCGAGTCAGCCGCCGGCGGTACATCGTGCGCCGGATGGTGGCCGTCGCGGCCGCGCTGCTCGTCGTCGGCGGCGCCGTGTGGGCCGTCACGACCATCGTCGGCGGCGACGGTGAGGCGGTCGTCTCCGGCAGCGCGCCGGACACGACGCCGGTCGATCCGACCGCCGACACCGCCCCGGGCACCCCTGCTGCGCCCGAGACGGCGCCGGGAACGGTGCCGGCCACGGTCGCGGCAACGGTGGACGCCGCCACGACCACGACGGTCGCGGGACCGGTTGCGCCGACGGCGCAGAGCCCGGCCAAGGTGCTCGTCGTCGGCGACAGCGACGCCGGCACGTTCGGGCCGTACCTGAAGCAGATCGTCGACGGCACCGGGGTGGCCGAGACGACGGTCGACTACAAGGTGTCGTCCGGCTTGGCTCGTCCCGACTTCTTCGACTGGCCGGCGCACCTGGGCGAGGAGCTGCCGGCGGCCGACCCCGACATCGTCGTGGTGACGTTCGGGGGCAACGACGGCCAGGGGCTGTCGACGTCGGCGGGCGAGAACCCGCAGGAGTGGAACGATCCGGTCGGCAAGCAGGAGACGTGGACCGCCGAGTACAGCCGGCGGGTCGGCGAGATGATGGATCTGCTCGCCGCCGACGGCCGCACCGTCATCTGGGTCGGCATCCCCAACGACGACAACCCGGAGGTGACGGCGCGGATGAAGGTGCAGGACGATGCGGTGCGGGCCGCGCTGGCCACCCACCCCGACGTCCAGTTCGTCGACACGTGGGCCCGCTTCTCGAGTGGCAACGGCGGCTGGGCCGAGTACGTCATCGACCCTCGCGACGGCCAGGGCAAGGACGTCCGCGCCGACGACGGCTTCCACCTCAACCAGAACGGTGCCGAGATCCTCGCCCTCGACATCGCCGAGGTCGTGAAGTCCGACCTCCGCACCCGCGGCGCCACGATCTGAGCTGCGTTTGGGTCCGGATATTGGTCGCACGTGCGACGGCGGATTCAACCGGTCATCGCAACACCGGGGTTGAACGGTTGGGACAGTAGCTCGGCGAGGGCTTCGGCTGGGGTCTTCCAGTCGAGGCGCTTGCGGGGCCGGTTGTTGATCTCGGCGGCGACGTAGTCGAGGTAGCCGGCGCCGTGCACGGACAGGTCGGTGCTCTTGGGGAAGTACTGGCGCAGCAGCCCGTTGGTGTTCTCGTTGCTGCCGCGCTGCCACGGCGAGTGCGGATCACAGAAATAGATGTCGAGATCGGTCGCGGCGGCGATCTCGACGTGGTTGGCCATCTCGCGTCCCTGGTCCCAGGTCAGGGTCAACCGCAGGATCTCGGGCAGGTCACTCATCTTGGTGACGATCTGTTCCTGCACGGCGAGGGCGCCATGGTTGTCGGGGAGATGCAACAACAACACGAACCCGGTCTTGCGTTCGACGACGGTGCCGATCGCTGAGGCACCGTCTTGGCCGATGATCAGATCGCCTTCCCAGTGACCGGGCACGGCACGGTCTTCGACCTCGGCGGGTCGTTCGCTGATGTTGATCATCCCCGGGATCCGGCCTCGACGTTCCCCATCACGTCGACGCGGTGCTCGAAGCACACGCCCGGTACGCAGGTGCTTGGCCAACTCGCGGCGCAACCCACCACGTCCTTGCACGTAGATCGACTGGTAGATCGTCTCAGGCGACACCTGCATCTCCGGGTCGTCGGGGACGTCCTGACGTAACCGTCGGGAGATCTGTTCAGGACTGTGGTTCAGCTCGAGTTTGGCCTGCACGTGCCGGCGCAACACCAAGTTGGTGGCCAGCTTGGCCGGTTTGGGTCGCTTCGCTTTGACGTCAGCGTCGGCCTGCGCCGTCGACGCCCGATAGGGCTGGGCCCCGCCCGGCGACAACCGGCGCAGCTC